>CAYOSX010000013.1:0-13657 GCA_964406745.1 uncultured Opitutus sp. | reverse complement strand
CATCGTGCGCTGCAACGCGTCCGCCCAGAGCAGCCAGCGCGGTTCGAACGTAGCCTCATAGAGGTCCAGCAGGCCGGCGATGACCTGGGCGTAATCCTCCGCGAAGCCATCCGGAGCCGTGGGCCCACCTTGCGTGCGTTTCAGAATCCCACGTCCGGCGTCGAAGTGCGAGCGCTCGAGATGGCGCGCGGCACCCTCCGCCGCTTCGCGATAGAACTCGCGTTTGTCTTCGAGGCAGGCGGCCGGGCTGGTGGCGCCGCGCGCGAGTGCGCCGATCATGAGGCCGTTCCACCCCGCAAGGATTTTCTCGTCGCGCAGGGGGCGCGGTCTCGCCGCCCTCACCGCCCGCAGACGCTCGAGGGCCCGGGCAAGGCGATCCGCCGCCGCCTCCGGCGTCGTCGCCTGGGCGCGTGCCGTGTCAGAAATCGAAGCCGATTGCCGGAGGATGTTTTTGCCGCGAAACTCCCCGTGAGGATCCAGCGCGGCGGGTACGTTGCCCTCCGGCAGTACACCGAAGTGCGCGCCTACCCATCCCGCATCGTCGCCGAGGGCGTCCGTCAATTCGGGTTGGGTCCACACGTAAAAGGCGCCTTCGGCTCGCCCCGGCGGTTCTGCGATCGACGAATCCGCGTCCTCCGCGGCGTAAAACCCGCCCGAGGGCGCGGCGAGGGCGCGCAGGACGTAGTCGAAAATGCCGCGTGCGAGCCACGCGTACGCCTCGCGTCCGGTGAAGAGATGGGCGTCGAGGGCGTTCACCGCGATCTGCGCCTGATCGTACAGCATTTTCTCGAAATGCGGAACGAACCACGCCTCGTCCACCGAGTACCGGTGAAAGCCGCCACCCACGTGATCATGAATGCCGCCGCGTGCCATCGCCGCAACCGTGGCCACCGCCATGTCAACGGCCTCGCGGCCCGTCTCGCTCTCCACGCCTTGCAGCACGGCGCAGCGAAAGAGGAAGTTCAGGTTCGAGGCCCGCGGGAACTTCGGCGCCCCGCCAAAACCGCCCAGGCTGGCATCGTAGTTCTCGTACAAATACTGGTAGGCCTTTTCAAAGGCATCTCCGGCCGGCTCGGTCAGGTCCTCGGCCGCGGCCGACGGGGTGGCGCCGAGCTGCCGGGCCTGCTGTTCCCGCAGGAGCCCGATGACACGTTCCGCCTCGGAGACGAATTTGTCGCGCTCGCCGGCCCATCCCTTGGCGATCGCCTCCAGCACGGATGCAAATCCCGGACGTCCCTGCCGGTCGGCGGGCGGAAAATAGGTGCCTCCAAAAAACGGCTTGAGGTCGGGCGTCAGCCAGGCGCTGAGCGGCCAGCCGCCGTGCCCGGTCAGGGCCTGCACATAGGTCATGTACACGCGGTCGACATCGGGACGTTCCTCGCGATCGACCTTGATGGGGACGAAGTGCTCGTTGAGCAGCGCCGCCACCGCCGGGTCCTCGAACGATTCGTGCGCCATCACATGACACCAATGACAGGTCGCGTAACCAATGCTGAGGAAAACCGGCTTTTGTTCGGCACGCGCCTTCTCAAAGGCCGCCTCACCCCAAGGGAGCCAGTCGACGGGATTGTCGGCGTGCTGACGCAGGTACGGGGAGAATTCGGACGCGAGTGCGTTGGACATGGTCGGACTGCATCGTTTGCGCGAACCTGGGGAAAGGCAATGGCACCTGCACCCTTGCCAAGCCGTCAGATCGGTCGGATCAGTCGGATCCGACCGATCTGTCGAGGAAAGAGAAAGAGCGAGGCCTCACACCCGCCACGCCCGCAGGCGTTCCGCACGGATGAGGCACACGCAGTTGCTCCCGTCCTCCGTTGCCAGCCACTGCGGTTTGAGGGCGCGGAACTCGCGGTTCATGGCTTTCTGCAGGGCACCGACCTCGATGACCACGATGCCTTCAGGCGCGAGACGTTCGCGGGCCTGAAGCAGCAGGCGCCGGATGATGTCGAGTCCGTCCTTGCCGCCATCGAGCGCGAGGCGGGGTTCCTTGCGAAACTCCGCCGGCAGGTCGTCGCACACGGCGCTCGGTTCGTAAGGAGGATTGCTGAGAATGAGGTCGTAGGTCGCGGCCGGCACGCGATCGAAGACGTCGCTTTCGAAGAGCTTCACGCGCTTCGCGAGGCGGTGCGCCTTCACGTTGATCGCCGCGACCGCGAGCGCGTCCGGCGAAAGGTCGATCGCGTCGACCTTCGCCTCGGGGAACTGATGCGCCAGCAGGATCGCGAGGCAGCCGGAGCCCGTGCAGACGTCCACCGCGCGGCGGACCGTGTAACCAGGAGGCAAATACGCCTCGAGGGTCGGGATGAGCTCGAGAAAGTAGCTGCGGGGAATGATCACGCGCTCATCGACGTAGAAACGATGTTCGCCCAGGAACGCCTCGCGCGTCAGGTAGCCGGCGGGAACGCGCTCGATCGCCCGTCGCGTGAGCATCGCGCGCAGGGCGATGCGTTGCGCCGGAGTCAGGGGGCGGTCCAGCACCGCCGGCTCGCTGTCGAGCGGCCAGTCGAGCGTGCGCAGCAAGAGATAAAGCGCCTCGTCGTGCGCGTCGATCGCGACCTGCCCGAGCGCGAGGCCCGCTTCCGCGTACACCTTCTCCGCAAAGGCCAGCCACGCGCGCAACGTCGCCAGCTGTGACGTGACCGGCAGCGCCGCAAGGGTGGGACGCGGGGCGCGGCGGGGCTTCATCGCGCGATCAGTTCGTAGAGCAGGAAGAACGGAGTCTGCACGGTTATGATCGCCACCCCGAGGGCGTATCGGATCGGCGGGAGATTGATCGCGACAATCAGGATCAGGAAGCCCCAGCGGGAAAGGTTCATGAACGTCTCCTCACTCATGCCCACGACGTGGCGCATGATCTGACCACCGTCGAGCGGAGGCATCGGAATCATGTTGAACACCGCGAGGACGACGTTGAGCCCGATGACGAGGCTGAAGAGCTCGAATGTGTTGGAATCGAAGCCGTAGACGAAGCCGCCGACGACCGCTCCGAGGAACGCCAGGAGGAGGTTGGACCCGGGTCCCGCCAGCGTGACGATGATGTGATCGCGAGTCCGATGGCGGAAGTTTGAGATGTTCACCATGACTGGCCGGCCCCAGCCAAAGAAGAAGCGGGAGTCGAAGACGAAGATGAACATCAACGGAAAGATCACCGTCCCAAACAGGTCCATGTGCACGAGGGGATTCAGCGTGACGCGACCTTGGGACCTCGGCGTGTCGTCGCCCAGCCGGTCCGCCGAATAGGCATGGGCCCATTCGTGCACGCTCAGGCTGGCGACGAGAATGATGTAGAGGATGAGTCCGTTGCGAAGTTCCGCGGGACTGATGCCGAGAAAATCCATAGGCGCTACTTGTCGGTGGCGGCCGGCAGTTGCGCAATCAGCTTTTGCTTTTGTTCGGCGAGAACGGGATCGGTCACCGTCGCCAGCAAGGCGGTGGCTTCGTCGGGTTGTCCCTGTTTGAGGCGAACGTTGGCCTGATGGAGGCGTACCGTTTGGACCTCGACCGGCTTGGAGAGGCGCGCTTCCAGCGCCTGCCATTCGGCGACGGCCCGGTCCCAGTCGGGCTCGGCGAGATCGTAGAACGATTCGCAATACCGGTAGGCGTAGAAGAGGTTCTCCGGCGCATGGGTGCGCGCCTGCTCGAACGCGTCGGCCATGGCCTTGTCGAGCGCCTCGCGCGTCCATTCGCCGCTCTTCAGGAAATCGTCGCGGGCCTCGTTGATGAGGGTGCCGATCTGATAATGGTAGATTGGCTCCGTGGGCTCCAGCTCCACGGCGGCCAGGAAATAGGGCAAGGCCAGGAGCGGGCGGCCTTCCTCGGCGAGGATCTTGCCAATCTGGTTTTTGACGAGCGGCATCGTGCGGTCGAGCTGGTTGGCCTTCACGAGCAACGCGAGGGCGCGCTTCGGTTCGTCAATGAGGGGATTGCTCAGCAGCAGCCCGTAACTTGCGTAAGCGGCAGGCTCGTCGGGGAAATCCCGCAGGTGACCCTCGTAGTCGAAAACCAATTGCTGGAGCAACGGCCGCACATCCTCGATCGCCGCCTCGTTGTCCGCCTTCTCCGCCCGGGCCAGCAGGGTCTTCTGACGCTCGACGAGCCGCTTCAACTCGCGCACAGCCTGGGTCTCGGACTCCTGCGCGAGACAGGGGGCGATGAGCACACTGACGACAAGGGAAAGGCAGGAGAGCAGACGACGCATGATGACGACAACGACCGGCGCCGCAGGGCAAAGTGCCGTGCGGCCGGCCGCATCGGCCCACACTCAGCGCGCAATCCCGCTGTTGGCAAGGCCGGGCAAGGTTGCGCGCAGCACGCGTCGAGGTCACCGTGACCCCATGTCGACGCCGCGCTCCTCCTCCACCGCCCCCGGGCGCGGCACGGCGCTGAACCCACCCAATCGTTTCGAGCGCCTGCACGTGACTCCCGATCCCGACGCTGACCTCGGCCCGGAGTTCGATCCGTCGGAACAACCCGACCCCCGGACGACCTTCTACGACGACGCGAGCGAATCGATCATCACCTACAACGACAGCCCCGACATCCCCTACTCCGCAGGCGTCAACGTGTATCGGGGTTGTGAGCACGGCTGCGCCTACTGTTACGCCCGCCCTTTCCACGATTATCTCGGCTGGAATAGCGGGCTCGATTTCGAGACGAAGATCCTCGTCAAGCGCCGCGCACCCGAGCTGCTCCGGCGCGAACTCGCGGCGCCATCGTGGAAACCGCAGTTGCTCGCCTTCAGCGGCGTCACCGATTGCTACCAGCCCTGCGAACGCCATTTCCGGCTCACGCGCGCGTGCCTCGAGGTGCTGGCGGAGTTTCGCAATCCCGTCGGCATCGTGACAAAGAACCACCTGGTGACGCGCGACCTCGACCTGCTGGCCGGATTCGCATCGTGGAACGGCGTCGCCGTCTACGTGACCCTCACGACCCTCGACACCGACCTCGCCGGCCGTCTCGAGCCCCGCGCCTCGCGTCCGGCACACCGGCTGCGCGCCATGCGTGCGCTCGCCGACGCCGGCGTTCCCGTTGGGGTGATGGTCGCGCCCGTCATCCCGGGGCTCACCGACCACGAGTTGCCCGCCATTCTCAAGGCGGCCGCCGAGGCCGGGGCGGATCACGCCGGGTACGTCGTCCTCCGCCTCCCGCACACCGTGAAGGACGTGTTCTCCGCCTGGCTCGACGAACACGCCCCCGGCAAGAAGGCCCGCGTGCTCGACCGGGTACGCGAACTCCGCGGCGGACGTCTCAATGTCAGCGAATGGGGGCGTCGCATGCGCGGCGAAGGCATCTTTGCCGATCAGATCCGCGAGCTCTTCACAGTCATGACGAGGCGGCTCGGCCTCGACAAGGGACGCGGCGAACTCTCCACGGCGCACTTCCGCCGCCCGGGCGGCACGCAACTCGACTTATTCGCTTCCTGACGGCCATGTGCACCCGGTACGCACTCCTGCAACCGCACCTTCGCCTCGTCCTGGTGCAAATGGGCGTGGCCCCGCCGGAACCCCTGCCCGCGTCGCGCTACAACGTGCCTCCCGGCACCGGCCTTCCGGCGATCCGCGCGTCCGCCCGCGGCGGCCGGGAATGCGTCTCGTTGCGGTGGGGTTTGCTGCCGTCGTGGACGCGCGAGCCCGCCAACGCACCGGTCAACGCCCGCGCCGAGACCGTCGCGCACAAGCCCGTGTTTCGGGAGGCCTTTCGCAAGCGCCGCTGCCTGATCCCAGCGAGCGGATTCTACGAATGGCAGACGATCGGCCGGATGAAGCAGCCGTGGCTTTTTCGCCTCCGCGACGAAACGCCGTTCTGTTTCGCCGGCCTGTGGGAATCGTGGCAACCGCCCGACCACGAGACGCCCATCGAGACCTGCGCGATTGTCACCACGTCCCCGAACGCGTTGCTCGCCCCCATCCACGATCGAATGCCCGTCGTCCTGACCGGGAAATCCCGGGAGGCGTGGATCGATCCGCGCACAACGGACACGTCGGTGCTCGAGCCGCTTCTGCAACCCTGGCCCGCCGACCTGATGGCCGGTGTGCCGGTGAGCCCACGCATGAACTCACCGCGCGTCGACGACGAAGGCTGCTGGCTGCCGGTCGAGCCTCACATCGAGGAACAGGGCGAGTTGTTCTGACGCGCCGTCCCGGCTCCTACCGGAACAACAGCACCGGAATCTGGCAGGTTCGGACCATCGTCGTCGTGGTGCTGCCGACAATGAGGTGGCGAATGCGGGAATGCCCGTAGGCGCCCATCACCAAAAGTTGGATACCCTCGGCCTTCACGGTTTGCGCAATCACTTCCTCGGGGTGGCCAGGCAGGTGGTCGGCCTTGACCGCAAAACCCGCCGCCGCCAGCCGGTCGCGCGCGCCGGCAAGTCCGGCGTCGAGGGCGGCGTTCGGCGGACCGACGGTCAGAAGGTGGCAGGACAGGCCGCGCAACAAGGGCTGGCCGACCGCATAGTCCACGGCCTTTCGCGAGCTCGGGCCGCCATCGTAGGCGATCAGCAGCCGCTCGATCGGATGAAAGGCGCGTGACGCCACGAGCACCGGGTGGCGGCAACTGCGAATGACGCGCTCGAGGTTGCCGCCCAGATGGAGCTTCGCAAAGTCGGCCGACCCGCCGCGCTTGCCGATGACGACGAGGTCGGCGTTGGCCTCGTAGTCTTCGATGGTGTCGACGAGCGAGCCGTGCTTCTGGGCGGTGACAACGTCGGTCACCCCGGCCTTCCGCAAGTGGCGTTCGGCCGCGGCGAGGATCTCCCTGCCCCGAGCCTGGGCGAGCCGGGCCCGGGCGGCCTCGATCTGCACGATCTCTTCGAGCAGGTGGGACTTGGCCCCCAGGCCGATCGTGCCGGTGAGATCGGCGGCGGGCGGCGTCACGCCCTCCCGCGGATCGAGCATGTGAAGAACGTGGACGCGCGCGGAGAGGCGTTGCGCCGCCCAGGCCGCGTGATCGTAGACACTGGGTGCGTAGACAGAGCCGTCGGTGCAGGCGAGAAGAGCAGGCATGGTGAAGCGGGTCAGGGGTTGCGGATCAGTGGGCACCGAGTTCCTCCATGGCACCCGGCTTGTCGTGTTTGGCAAGACGCAGGACGAGGGTCTTGCTGGCCTCGTTCATGCCGACGAGTTCAACCTCGGCGCCTTCGCGGCGGAACTTGAGCACGACCTTGTCGAGCGCCCCGATGGCGGAGAGGTCCCAGAAGTGCGCGTGCGATACGTCGATGCGCACTTTCTTGAGCACTTCCCGAAAATCAAAGGCGTCGGCAAACGAACCGGCCGACACAAAGAAGAGCTGCCCGCGAATGGAGTACGTGCGCTCGTCGCCGCCCGCGGAGAGTTCGGAGGTGATGTCGAGCAACTGCGACACCTTGTAGGCAAAGAAAAGGGCGCTGAGCAGCACGCCCACGCCGACCCCGAGGGCGAGGTTGTGCGTGAAGACGACGGTGACGACCGTCGCGATCATCACGACGCTCGAGGTGCGTGGATGCGAGCGGAGGTTCGTGATCGAAGACCAGCTGAAGGTGCCGATCGAAACCATGATCATCACCGCGACCAGCGCGGCCATCGGGATGCGCCCGACCCACGGGCCGAGCACGACGATGAGAATGAGCAGCAACCCGCCGGCGGCGAACGCCGAAAGCCGCCCACGACCGCCGGATTTCACGTTGATCACCGACTGGCCGATCATCGCGCAGCCCGCCATGCCGCCGAGAAATCCCGAGGCGATGTTCGCGATGCCCTGGCCGACGCATTCGCGAGTCTTGCCGCTCGGGGTGTCGGTGAGGTCATCCACGATCGTGGCCGTCATCAACGATTCGAGCAGTCCGACCACCGCGAGCGGAATCGAGTACGGCAGGATGATGAGCAGGGTCTCGAGGTTGAGCGGAACGTCCGGAAAGAGAAAAACCGGCAGCGTATCGGGCAGCTGGCCCATGTCGCCGACCGTGCGCAGGTCGAGTCCCAACGCAATGGATACAATCGTGAGCAGGACGATACAGATCAGTGGGGACGGCACCGCCTTCGTGAAGCGCGGGAGGCCATAAATGATCGCGAGACCGGCCGCGACCATGCCGTACATCAGCAGGCCCTGCCCCCGAAACTCAGGCAGCTGGGCGAGGAAAATGAGGATCGCGAGCGCGTTGACGAAGCCCGTGACCACGGAACGCGAGACGAAGCGCATCAGGTTCCCGAGTTTGCACAACCCCGCGACGATCTGGAGCACTCCGGTCAGCAAGGTGGCCGCAAGCAAGTACTGGAGACCGTGCTCCTTGACGAGGCTCACCATCAGGAGCGCCATCGCGCCCGTCGCGGCCGAGATCATGCCTGGACGGCCACCGACAAAGGCGATCACCACCGCGATGCAGAATGAAGCGTAGAGGCCGACCTTCGGGTCGACGCCCGCGATGATCGAAAATGCGATCGCCTCCGGGATGAGGGCGAGGGCCACCACGGCACCCGCGACGACATCGCGGCCGGGATTCGAGAACCACTGTTGAAAATACGAAGGTTTGGACATGAGAAGAGACGAAGAACCGAAAGAGAGGAAAGACGCCGGATCCGCCGGAAATACGCGGCACGATCCCATGGCAGGAAAGCTGAACGCCCAAGGACCGTCAGGGCCGGCTTTTGCCTGCCCACGCGGTCACTGCCGACCGGAAGGTCAGACTGGGTTCACGGTGGCGTCAGCGGCAAAAACAACATGGCGGAGGATCAGCAACTCGGAGGCGGCCTCAGGTGGCAAGCCTGAGTTTGGCCGCACGCGGGCGCATGCCCTCACCGCCGGCGTGGTTCCAGGCGCCGCTGCGTTTCGCGCCAGGCCAGAGCCCCGCCGACCACGACGCCGGCCCCGATCAGGAATGACCATGGCACCGTGCCCAGTTCACGCCCCATGCCGACTCCAAAGGCGGACCCGACCCAGAGGCTGACCGCAAACAACACCCCGATCTGCCACGCCCGGCCACCGAGCGCCGCAAGGTGGAAGAGGGCCGTCGCCGCCAGAGCGCCGCCGCCGCCCGCCAGCAGCGTGGTCGCGCCGAGGGGACTGCGGCCGCTCGCGATCGCCGCGCCTGCAAGCATGAGCAACGAGAAACTGGCCAGGGCCACCGAGGCCCTCGCCCCGCGGTCCAACCACAGGCCCCCGAGCACCGAAACCACCAGGGCCACCGCCGCCGTCAGCCACGCCAAGCCTGCTTCCGGACGCGGGATCACGACAAACGCCGCCGCATCGATCCACATCAGCGCGAGAAAGATCGCCATCCACGCCGCCATGCCGTCGGTGCGGTAATCGTTGGACCATGCGAGCGATGGCTCCTGCGGCAAAAGCCACGGCGTGAACACCGCCGCAATCCCGATGAGCACGGTGGCCACCACGGTCTGGATGGTCGGATCCGCAGCGACGAACCACGGCAGCGTGAAGAGTGCATGAGCGAGGCCCGTGCCCAATCCCACGCACAGGCCCAGCCGCGGCGTTCCCACGCAGGCACGCAGGCCGGCCACCATGACGACGATCAGCCAGCCAAGCGCGAAACCGATGAGCGCAGCGACCAGGAGCAGGTACGCCCACGACTGCACCATCAGCGCCAGAATCGCGACGATCGCACACGCGCGGAGGGCGTGCGACAGGGTGCGCGGATACCGCAGAAGACGAAAGCGCCAGCCCCCCACGAGCCCGCCGACGAGCCCGCCCGCCCCGAGGACCGAACGCAGGAAACTCAGCTGGCGCGACCCTTCAACGTACGGTTCTGCCAGCCGCAGGAAGGCGATCTCCGCAAAAATCAGGTAGTACGCGTAGACCGAGGCCACGATGAACACGGCCACCGGAAGCACGCCTTTCTCCCGCTCGAACTCCGTCGCGTCATTCATCGCGTCCCGCTCCTTTCACGAGCAATCCCGTTTGCAGGATAACCAGGCCAACATTCGCGAGCGCCACCGCTGACCAGGCCGGCGCGAGCCACCCGCGCACCACGGCGAACGTCGCGTACGCGCCCACGGCAATCCGGAATATGAGCGTGACCACCAGGGTCTCACGTATGCGGAGCGCGCCAGGTTGAAGCCCTCCGCGAAGGTAAACCGCGCCCACCGCGGCCGCAAACACCCCCACCCAACGCAGATAGGTCGTCGCCTCCCCTCCAGAGATCGTCAGGCCGGCGAGGGACAGTCCCGCCACCGGCACGCTCGCGAGGATCAACCCCGCACCCAGGTCGCCCGCGCCGGTGGCCACCAGGAGCCAACGGGCGAAACGAGTGAGGGCAGCGGAGGTCATGCGGAAATCGCCATGGTTGAGCCGAACCCGCCGCGGGCAAGCACGCATCCTGCGAATCCTGAGCCCTTGGCCTAGCCTAGGCAGTTCGGAGAAAACGCAAAGGCGCAAAGAATGTAAGACGCAAAGAGTTGAGAGGTGTATGCTTGGCCAGCACGCCTTCACCTGGGAGGCGAGACCTGTTTATTCGTTTTGGTTCCCGTAGCTCAGCGTCTTTGCGGCTTTGCGTTAAAACTCGGCTGCTCTTTCCAAGCTTGGCCAGCGATTCAATTGAACCGCGAATGAACACGAATACACGCCAATAGAAGTCGCTCCCCCCCTCCCCGGGGGGGCTGCGAACCTCCCTGCGGTGACCAAAGACGGCTCGGCTCGCCCTGAAATTCGCGTTAATTCGCGTCCATTCGCGGTTGCTCACTGCACGGCTTAGCCGTCCCGCGGCCGCCGGAACGGACTGCTACCGATCTTGGGCGCGTCCTACTCCCGCGCTTTGCGCCGGTCGCGCAGCCACTGCTTGAAATCGAAATTGACGCGCACGCGCGCCGACACGCCGAAATCCGTCCCTTCAGGGCCGTATTCGCCGCGCAGACCCAGCCCTAGAAACCACTCCGCCTTCGAGTCGAAGGTGTACTTCGAAGGCACACGCCAGACCACACCCGGACGTACCGTCACCAGTTCCTCGTCGATCTCCCCGAAGGCCCGCGTGGTCGTGAGGGCGGTTTCGAAGGTGTAGGTGAACGGATGCCGCTGCCAGACGACGCCGGTGGTGAAGGTGAGCGTGTCGTCATTGAGCTCGTTGCGCACCATCTCGCCGGGAATGTCAGTCAGGTTGATAAAGTCAGCCGAAAGGCCCCAGAAGAAGCGGGCACCCGGATACCCTTGGATTGGACGGGCAAACGTGACAAAAGGCACGATGTGCTGGTAGCCATCCGTTATCTGCGGGGGCGGATGATTCACCGGCCGGATATATTCGATGCCCGCCGCCGTGTCCCACCGATTGAACAACGGCCGCGCCAGATGGTACTTCGACGTGAAACGCATCGAAGCGAGCCCGGAGTCATCAAAGAAGGAACGGTCCTTCAACCCGTGGGCAAAGTACGTCTCCACTTCGCCGCTAACCTCCCAGCGCTCCGTCAAACCGTAGCGCAAGCCGATCGGGGCGCGCAGGTAATCCCGTTTGGTGAGGTCGCCAAAGTGAGGGCGCAGGGTCAGCTTCAGCGCGTATTTGCCTTCGGTAAACGGAAGGAGGCTTTGAAAAATGCCTGGCAGGCGAATGTCGTCGTCGGGAGGCGCCGGTTTCTCGGATGGCGCCGCCGCGCGGGCGGATACGCCTGCGAGCAGGGCAATCAATAACGGGCACAAAAGACGACGGGTAGTCACAAGCAAGTGGAGGGATAACGGATCAAGCGTAGGAAAAGCGCAACTCCCTCAAGGCAGGGTAATCGTCTCGAGCGCGTCGGTCGTTGATATTGAGTGCTTTCTCCACGGAAAGTTCCCGGCGAGGCGCCGTCCGGGTGCACGCATCACCGCTGGCATGACGCAGGGCTGAGTCCGCCCGCACCCTGCCCGTCGCTTCTGTAAATGGCATGCGACTTTTACCGAGGCCGCCGGGCGTCTGCGGAATTTTTTGTGTTCATCCGCCGCCGCCGCCGCCAAGTAAGACCTGATGCCCGACCCAAAACCGTTCGCCTTCATCTGCGGCGCCGACGACTTCCTCGTCGGCCGTCTCGGCAAGGAGCGTTGGGCGGTCCTCTCCGCGGAGGTGCCGGACGAGTTTTCGCGCGAGGTGATCAGCGGCTTCGCGGGCAACGTCGGCGAGGTTTCCGAGGCCATCAATCGCTTCCGTGACAGCGTGCAAACAATCGCGATGTTCGGGGGGCGCCGCGCCGTGTGGCTCAAGGACGTGAACTTCCTTGCCGACTCGGTGACGGGCCGTGCCGAGAGCACCTTGAAACTGGTCGAGGACCTGCAGCAGTTGCTGGCCTCGCTCAATCCGTCGGAGGTCGCCGTGCTCATCACCGCCTCGCCGGTCGACCGCCGTCGCGCCTTCCCGAAATGGTGTGAAAAGAACGGCGATTTCACGCTCGTCGGCAGCGATGCCGAGGGCGCCTCCGAGGCGCTCGCCGGGGTCGTGCTCGCCGAAGCCAAGGCGCTTGGCGTCTCCCTGACGGCCGACGCGCTGGCGCTGTTGCTCGCCAAGATCGGCTCCAACACCCGCCTGCTCATCGAGGAGGTGCACAAGCTTTCCACGTACGCCGAGGAGGGCGCGCGCATCGAGGAATCCCTCGTCGCCGAACTCACGCCCAACGTGGCCGAGGGCGACTTCTTCGAGGCGGCCGAGGCCTTCTTCAGCGGCGACCTGCCTTGGACCCTGGCCGCGTTACACCGGCATTTCTTTGCCGGCGGCGACGCCCGCCCCATCATCAGCGCCCTGCAAAACCGCAACCGCATCCTGCTTCAGGTGCGCGCCCTGCTCGACGCCGGCGAGGTACGCCTCGGCCCGCGCGGGCTCGACGGCCTGCCCCGCGCCCAAGGCACCTACGGACGACACTTTGTCGGTGCCACGGAGAAGAGTGCGTTCAACCTCTTCACCCAGAACGCCTGGTACGTCGGCAAGCTCGCCGGCGGAGCCCGGCTCCCCGCCCTGCGCCGCCTGATCGACAACCAGCAGGAGTTTATTGCCGCCTTCGAGGGTATCATCCAACGGCCGCACGAGCAGGAGGAAGTGCTCCGGGAGATGGCCGTGCGGTGCCTGGCACCGGGCTAGCGGCGGAGCGCCGGGGTTCCCGTATAGGCCCTATATGCCCTATAGGGCCTATACCGGGCTTTTCGTTGGACGCACCCCGGGGCGGCCGTTCATCGTGCGGATTCGATGTCCTCCGCCATCCCGAACGTCCTCGCCGAACGCTACGCTTCTCCGCTCATCAAGGAGCTCTGGTCACCCGCCGGGCGCATTGCCATTGAGCGGGATTACTGGATCGCCGTCATGAAGGCCCAGCGCGACCTCGGGGTCGCCATTCCGGCCGCCGCGATCGCCGACTACGAGAACGCCAAGGACAAGATCGACCTCGCCAGCATCGACGCGCGCGAACGCGTGACGCTGCACGACGTAAAGGCGCGCATCGAGGAGTTCAACGCGCTTTCCGGCCGCGAAAGTATCCATCTTGGCCTTACAAGTCGCGACCTCACGGAAAACGTCGAGCAGCTCCAGATCCACCGTTCTCTCGGCGTCGTGCGCATGAAGACCGCCGCCGCCCTGCTTCGCCTCGCGAAACAAGCGAAAGCGCACCGCAACCTTCTCCTCACCGGCCGCACGCACAACGTGCCCGCGCAGCCGACCACGCTCGGCAAGCGCCTCGCGATGTTCGGCCAGGAACTGCTCGCCGCCTACACCCGGCTCGACGAA
>CAYOSX010000012.1:15113-34148 GCA_964406745.1 uncultured Opitutus sp. | reverse complement strand
TTCATCTTGTCGATGATGAAGGTCTCGAGGCTCTTCGGGTTGAGCAGCGCCTTGGTTTCCTGAAAGAGGAACGTCTTGTTCGCCGAGCCGCCGCCCTTGGCGACGAAGAGGAATTCGTAGGCGTCCCCTTCGGTTGCGTAGAGGTCGATCTGCGCGGGCAGGTTGGTGCCCGTGTTGACCTCTTTCCACATGTCGAGCGGGGCGGTTTGCGAGTAGCGCAGGTTCTCCTTCGTGTAGCAGTCGTAGACGCCGCGCGAGAGCCACTCGGCGTCGTTTGCACCGGTCCAGACCTGCTGCCCTTTCTTGGCGACGATGGTCGCGGTGCCGGTATCCTGGCAGAACGGGAGGATGCCCTCGGCGGCGATCTCGGCGTTCTTCAACAACGTCAGGGCGACGTAGCGGTCGTTCTCGGAGGCCTCGGGGTCTTTGAGGATGGCGGCGACCTGCGCGAGATGTTTTGTCCGCAACAGGAAGGAGCAGTCGCGCATCGCTTGGGCGGCGAGGAAGGCGAGCGCCTCAGGTGCGACCTTCAGGATCTCGCGTCCCTCGAAGGAGGCGGTGGAGAGGCCCTCTTGGGAGAGCAGGCGATAGGTGGTCTCGTCTTTGCCGAGCGGGAAGGGGTCTTGATAGACAAAGGCAGGCGTGGGCATGGTGGGTACGATAGCCAAAAATCGGGCTTTGGGGACGACGAAAAAGGGGTGGAGGCGGAAATTAGCCGGGGTTGGGCTGGGGTTAACTTTAACTCTCTCTCTTCCCTTCTTTCTCTTTCGCCTGTCTCCCGTGGCGGCCGGCCTAAGGGCGGGCGGCCATCCCCTCCACGATCCCTTTCAATTTCGACAAATCGGCCAAACCCGCCGCGGCGGCTGCGGCCGGCCGTTCCCAACCGTGGGCGCCGGGCCAGTGGCCGTGAGTAAGGAAGTCCGTTTGAGCACGTGCCAGCCCGGCGACGTGCAGGTAGTCTTTTTGCTCCTGCTCGTTGCGCACCGACGATACCAGCGGGGTAGGGATCGCCGCGATCATGCCGCTCGAAACGTAGGCGAGGTCGTTCAGGATCACGAACGAGCGCGAGTCGGTCAGCGTGGTTGCCGGACGCGGTTTCTCGCCGCGCAGGAAATCATAATAGTCGAGATGGTTTTCGAACAGGGTGTCGAAGGGCTCATGGGCCTGCCGTTCCACGCGGCCGTCGAGCCAGCGCACCTCAATGGAGTGTCCGACCACGTAGCGAAGGGTCGCGCGTTCGCAGACGACCGTTTCCGCATGACTGCTCGCGCCTGAGCAAGCGTGTGACACTGCAAAGCGCAGGACCGCATCCTCCGGAGTGCGCGCTTCGACGAAAAACGTATCCGCGCCTTCGATCGCATGCGCGCGGTAGAGCTCGGCGCGCACGCTTGCGAGGTGCGCCCACGACATGAGCTCCGTCTGGCCCGCCCAGAAGAGAGCGTTGTGCACGTAGTGGGCCATGGCGTTGCCAAAGCATGAGTCGAGGATGAGACGCCCGTGATCGCCCACGAGGCGACCCGCCCACGTGTTGCGCTCGAAATAACTGCGCGGCCGGGGCCAGCTTGCTGCGAGATGCACCTCGCGCAGGGCGCCAAACTCTCCGGCAAGCAGCCGCTCCTTCAGGGTCTGGCGGGGTTTCTCGATGATGAAATTGAAGCCGACGAGCGTGGCCTTCTTCGCGCGCCGGTCATGAAGGATCATCTCCTCCAGTTCCACGTAATCGAGGGTGGGCGGCTTCTCCAGGTACACGGCGAGGCCGTGCTCGACGCCGGCTTGATGCATCTCGGCGTGGAGCGGGATCGGGGTGGGGACGACGAGCAGATCCAATCCGCCCGCGCAGGCCCCGAGCATCGTCTTGTAATCGTCGAACACGCGCACGCCTCGCGCCCCAAAGCCGAGGAGTTGCCGTTCCGTGGCGAAGGCGTCGGGGTTCGGATCACAGGTGCAGACGAGGCGGGCGTGGTGTTTTTCCTCCAGCCGGAGCACCGCCTGGTGGTGCGAGCCGGCGTAACCGCCCATGCCGATGATGCCAACGCGGATGGGGGGCTTCATACGATCTTCAGCTTGGGCAAATCCTGTCCGTCGACCAGGCCGACCGGGCGTCCGCGGCGGTCGACGACAATCAAGTCGTCAATCTTGTGGGCTTCGAAGAGGCGAAGTGCGTCCACGCCGAGTGCGTCGTCCCGGATCGTCTTGGGCGCGCGGGTCATGAAGGTGGACACGGGCTTGGTCAGAAAATCGGGGCCCGACAGTGCGCTGCGGCGAAAATCCCCGTCCGTGAGAATGCCGCTGAGCCGGCCGGTGCGTGGTTGCACGAGGGCAATGCTGCCGCTCTTGGCGCGGGTCATGGCGAGGATGGCCTCCTGGGTGGTGACGGTATCGGGCGCCACGGGCAGCCGATCGCCGGTGCGCATGATGTCCTTTACGCGGAGCAAGAGCACGCGGCCAAGGTTGCCCGCGGGATGAAACTTCGCGAAGTCCTCGCGCGTGAGTCCGCGGGTCTCGAGCAACACCATGGCCAGCGCATCTCCCAGCGCGAGGGCGGCCGTGGTGCTCGCAGTCGGCGCAAGCCGCAAGGGGCAGGCCTCGCGGGGCACCACGTACAGCAGACGGAGGTCGGCGTTGCGCGCGAGGTCCGACTCCGGGGTGCTCGTCAACGCGACGACCGTCAGGCCAAAGCGTTTCAACAGCGGCAGCAGGCGAAGGATCTCCTCGGACTGGCCGCTGTTGCTCAAGAGGATGGCCACATCACCTTCCGCGCAAAGCCCGACGTCCCCGTGCAGGGCTTGCGTGGCGTCGAGGAAACAGGACGAGACGCCGGTGCTGTTGAAGGTGCCGACGAGTTTCTGCGCAATGTGGGCGGACTTGCCGACGCCGCAGAAGATGAGCTTTGCCCCGCTGCGTGCGGCGGTGTCGATGGTTTGCGCAACCCGTACGAAATCCGCGTCGAGGGCCTTGGCGCTCGCGGCGAGCGCATCCATCTCGATCCGGATGCAGGCGCGGGCGCGGGCAAGCGCGGATTTGGGTGCGAGAGCCATTTAGAGTTTGAGTCGTAAGTCGGATCGCGAGACTTAGGGGAGGGTGGGTTGCGATCAACCCCCTTTTCCCTGCCGATGCGGTTTCACCTGAAGTCTTTGTTCGTCCTGCTCGCCGTCCTCCTGTTCGCGGTGGCCTGCGAGCGTCCGCAAGGTGTTGGCATGACTGCCGAGATCGACGATCCGGACCGTACCCGTGGCATCACCTTGTTGCGCGGCGGTCGCAATCAGGAGGCACTCGCCGCGTTCCTGCGCGTGATCGAGAAGCGGGGCGGCAACGCCCCTGAGTCGCATCTCGATGCGGGTCAGATCTACCACGAGCAGATTCGCGACCCGCTCGCGGCGATCTACCACTACAAGAAATATCTCGAGTTGATGCCCAACGGCCAGAAGTCCGACCTTGTTCGCGGTCGCATTCAGGCGGCCACGCGGGACTTCGCTCGTACCCTTCCCGCCCAACCTTTGGAGAACCAGGTTCTGCGCAACGACCTGCTCGACGTCGTGGACAAACTGCAGCGGGAAAATGCGCAGCTCAAGGAAGAGCTCGCCCAGGCGCGTCTCGGCGCTCCGGGGCCTTCTCCGCGCGGAACCATCGCAAACCTGTCGGCGGCCGAGAATGGCGCTGCGACCGGCACGATTGTCACCCGTCCGCCGCTCGAAACGGCGACGGTGGCGCCGGTTCCGCCGACGCGACCTTCGACGACACCGCCCGCCCAGCCACCGGTTACGGGTCGCCGCCACGTAGTTGCGCCGAGGGACAGTCTCTACAGCATTGCCCGGCAGTACTATGGCACGCCCACGAATGCGCGTATCCAGGAGATCGTGGCAGCGAACCGCGATTCCTTGCCGCAGGGCATTAATACGAGCCTGCGGATTGGGATGGAATTGGTGATTCCGTAGGAGGGCTGGGTCCGGCCTGATCGGTCGGATCGGTCGGATCCGACCGATTTTGGAACAGGCCGGGAACGATGGGGCGCCGCCCCGGCGGCCGGTGCGCGGAGTGCGCGACAGCAAAATATGCGTACCCTCTGCCAACCCCCGCCGAGCCAATTCCCGCAGACCATGGCACCATGGCACCGTCATCTGCCATGATACGCCTGCACGATTCCCAGGCCACCGACGTTGGTTTTACCACTGACGTCGCGCCGCTCGACCTCGATTTGATCCGGAAGTACGCGATCCCCGGACCGCGCTACACCTCGTACCCGCCGGCCACCCGCTTTCACGAGGGTTTCGACGCGGAGGAGGGCGCTCGCTCCCTGGCCGAGGACAACCTCGCCGCTGCCGGGCCGCTCTCCCTTTATTTCCACCTGCCGTTCTGCGAATCGCGCTGCTGGTATTGCGGGTGCCATACGATCATCACCCGGCGCAAGGAGGCTGCCGATCGCTACCTCGACGACCTCGAGCTGGAGATGCGGATCGTCGCCGATCGCGTGGATCCTTTTCGACGGGTAACCCAGCTGCATTTGGGTGGGGGCACGCCGACTTTCCTCAGTGCCGACCAGCTCGGCAGGCTGCGTGACCTCGTACGCACCTATTTCGTCTTTGATCCCGAGGCCGAGATCAGCGCCGAGATTGATCCTCGCCGTCTCACGGCCGACCAGGTCGAAGCATTGCGCAGTTTCGGACTCAACCGCGCCTCGCTCGGCGTTCAGGACACCAACTCTGCGGTTCAGGTCGCCATCCACCGCATCCAGCCGCAGGAACTGAACGCGCAGGCCTTTGCGTGGCTGCGTGCCGCCGGGGTAAGCTCCGTCAACGTCGACCTCATCTACGGGCTGCCGTTGCAGACGCCCTATTCGCTCGACCGCACCGTCGACGATGTCCTGTCGCTCGGGCCCGACCGCCTCTCTGTCTTCAGCTATGCGCACGTGCCGTGGATCAAACCCGCCCAGCGCATCTTCGAGCAGCGCAACCAGCTGCCCGGCCCGGAGCAGAAGCTCGCGATGTTCGCCCTCCTGCACGGACGCCTCAAGGAGGCCGGCTTTGTTGACATCGGGCTCGATCACTTCGCGCGTCCCGATGATGAACTTGCTCGCGCCCTCTCCGCCGGGACGCTGCACCGCAATTTCCAGGGCTATAGCACCCGTGCCGGCGCTTCGCTCTATGGCTTCGGCATTTCGTCGATTTCACAGACCGCCGACACCTATCGGCAGAACTACAAGTCGCTCCTCGACTACAAGGCGGCAGTCCAGGCCGGCCGCCTGCCGGTGGAGCGTGGCTACCGGCTCACCGCGGATGATCGCCTCCGTCGGTCAGCCATCATGCGCGTCATGTGCAACCGGGCGCTCGACCTCGGTGAACTTTCCCATGAGATCGGCGAGGACGTCCGGCCCTTGCTCACCTCCGCGTGGGCCTCGCTGGAGCCCCTCGCTGCCGACGGCTTGTTGCGGTTGGAGGGGGATCGACTCGAGGTGCTCCCGGCGGGTGTCCCCCTTCTGCGCGTCATCGCGATGAAGTTCGACGCCACGCTGGTCGCCGGCCCCCGCCGGCACGCCCTCACCGTATGACCTTCGTCAACGGCTCCGCCCTCGTGCGGCGCCAAGCGCGAGCAGCGCAAGCACGAGTCCGACTCCCGTCGAGCCTCCGCCCGAACCACCGGATCCGCCGGAGCTCCCCGTGCTGCCGCCGCCCGTGACAGGCGGTGTGGCGGTGGTGGTGGAGCTGATGGTCACCACGGCAGGCTGGCTTGCCACGGTGCCTTTCCGATTCGAGACCGTCACGACATAGCTGCCGGCGCTCGCGGAGGTCGCACTGGTGATCGAGAAGGTGGCGGACTGTGCCGGGAGGGCGGTGCCGTCCTTGGTCCACGAATACGTCAGGGCTCCGCCCGAGGCGGCAACAGACAGCGTCACCCGCTCACCAACCGCCGCCGTGATTGAGCGGGGCTGTTCGGTGATCACCGGCGCTGCGACTTCCTCAGTGAGTCCGGCCACAAACGCGGCGTTCTCGCGCATGATGCGGGAGTTGAAGGCGGCGCGTGGCTGGTCCGCCGCGACGCCGAGGGCATTGCCTTCGTACGTCAGCTCGGGATTGGAGAAGTAGGGCACACGGGAGATGGTGGTGGGCGCCACGTAGACCGACATGATGGTGCCGGTCTCGCCGGAGGAACGCGGGAAGGTGTGACCGTAGTGATAGAGGCCGTTCCCATCGCTCGCGGTCGTGCCGGGGTCGTTGCGCTGGTGACGGCAACCGAAGTTGTGGCCTAGCTCGTGGCAGGCCGTCATGTAGGACGTGGTGGTCGTGGAGCGGCTGCCGTCATTAAAGGTGGGGAAGGGATAGTTGACCACGCTATGCGCGACCGAGCCCCCGACCCACGCCCGACCGACCGCGTCGCTTTTGACGCCGCCAACGAGGAGCACGACCTGATCCGCACCGTAATCCCGTTGATTGGTGGTGACGAACCCGGCGATCGCACCGGTTCCGCGCATGGCGCGAAGATCCGCGTCCGTGCTGTCGTCGTCCTGATAGGCGGGGGCGGCGATCACACCCGCGTAGCGCCAGCGGAAGGTGTCGATGCGTGAATTCGCGAGAACGGCGTTGGAGGCGGCGATGTAATTGGAACAGTCGGCATCGATCGTCCGGGTGTCCTGGTTGCGCTCGGCCAGCGCCTTTTGGTTGTAGAGGAAGAGGACGTCGATCGAGAGCGATGTGTGATTGTCCGTCGCGCTGGGCGTTGAAACGGCGGTCGCCGTGGCCATACCCGGATCAAGGGAGACATCGGTGGCGCAGAGGTGGGCGAGGCTGTCCGCTTCTTCGACCGAGGACGAACCCGGCCGAACGGAAATGCGATACTCCATGCCGGTCAGAACCACCAGGGCATCCCATCGATCGGAAGCGTTGGCGGTGGCGACAAGGAAGGAACCGTCGAGGGAGAGGCCATACGGATCGGTTTCCAGCCGCGCGGTAAGCACGGTGCGGCCGTCGTTCTCCTCGACTTGGGTGACGCGAAAACGAGCTTCGAGAGCGTCGTCGATCCGCACAAGGAGCGTCTCCGGGCGAAAGCCTCTCCAATCGGCGATGAACCCTGCCAACTCCGGAAGCACAGACAGCTGCCATTCAGGAGCGGGCGGAGGAGCCGTGACTGCGGGCTGGCCTGGGCGGTAAGGGGGGGCATCGGTGGAGCTGAAGGACGCCATTACGCTCTCCTCCGCTTTCGTTGCGCCGGCCTCAACGGGCGTACGATCACGCTCGATCCAGAAGATGGCTAGAAATGACGCGGCCCCGAGTACGAGGCAGGTTGCGAGGCGTTTGGGAGAGAAAAGATACATGAGACAATTGTTGGCAGGCCGACCGTCACGTGGGGGTCGCCAATCACTAACGACAAAAACGCAGGAGGTTTAAAGCCTCACCGAAGGAGCAAAGCAGATTTTACCGATGACTGACGGGTGGGGACGCGAAATTCCTCACGCTTCCGCCATCCGATTGAATCAGGAGTGTGGCCACTGTGCGATAACAAGGTCAGGGCTCGAGTGCGGAGAGAACGATGGATGGTGTGAGGAGCTCCGGTAGCACCTCAGGCTCAGGCTTGCCTGGAAGGTAGATGAGATTGAAAGGGACTGCGCTGCGGTTCCATTTGGCCAGTTCCGCCGTGATGGTGGCGTCGCGATTGGTCCAGTCGGCCTTGAGGGTCGCCACCTTGCGATCGGCGAAGACCTTGCGAACCTCGTCAGACCCGAAGACCAGCTTTTTGTTCGTTTGGCAGGTCGCACACCAGCGCGCGGTGAAATCGACATAGATGGGACGCCCTTCATTCCGCAGGCGGGCAACGGCTTCCGTGCTCCACGGTTCCCACACAATATCTCCCGGCGCGGCCTGCCGCGGCCAGCCGGTCCAGAGGCCCGCGGAGAGCACGATCAGGCCCGCGACGAGTCCGAAGCGGGCGCGACCAGAGGAGGAACCGGGAGCGTTCCAGCGTCCGTAAATCCAGATGCCGAGCGCAACAAGAACGAGCCCGAGCAACGCCATGAGCATTCCGCCCTCGTTGACCTGTCCGGCGAGCACCCAGATGAGCGCGGCCACGGTGGCGTAGAGCGGAAAGGCCATGAACTGCTTGAAGGTCTCCATCCATGCGCCCGGACGTGGAAGGATGCGGATGGCCTGGGGGAAGATCGACAGCAGCAGGTAGGGCGCGGAGAGACCGAGGGCGATGGCAGTGAAAATCGCGAAGGACTGTCCGGTGGGTAGGGCGAGCGCGGCTCCGAGGGCGGGCGCCAGAAAGGGGGCGGAGCACGGCGTCGCCACGACGGTGGCCAGCACGCCCGTGAAAAACGAACCCGTGTAACCCGATTTGGTCTGGAGGCCGGAGCCGACTCCAGTGGCCCCAAGGCCGAACTCGAAGACACCGCTCATGTTGAGCGCAAAGACGAGCAGGATGAGCGTGAGGGCATAGACGAAGCCCGGCGACTGGAGCTGGAAGCCCCAGCCCAGCTGGTCTCCGCCTGCGCGCAGGATGGCGAGCGCGCCGGCGAGGGCCCAGAAGGACAGCAGCACGCCCAAGGTGAAGACGAGGCCGTGCATGATGACGCGCGAACGGTCGCTGCCAGCCTGATTGACGAAACCGAGAATCTTGATGCCGAGAACGGGAAACACGCAGGGCATCAGGTTGAGGATGAGGCCGCCCAGCATCGCGAGAGCGAGTGTGCCGGCGAGGCCCGCGGGGGAGCCTGTCGCGGCCGCCTCCGTCGTCGCACCGGGTGCGGCGGCGGCGATGGGCAGGTCGATGCGCATGCCCGGGACCTCCGCGTCCGGGAGCCAGCTTGCCTTGCGCGCCAGCACGCCCACGAGGCGCGTGGTGGCCTGGTCGGCCGCCTGGGCCACGGGCATGTCGAGGAAGTACTCGCCCGGGCCGCCGGCGCGAACGGTCTGGGGCTGGTCGTACTGGATGAAGCCATCGGAGGCGAAAAACCACAGGCCCTCCGGCTCCTTCAGGGGCGCGCCTTCGTCCGCCTTCAGGCGGAGCGTAATGGTTTGACCACTACGCGTCGCAGTGAGCTCCCAGCCCGGGACATTCTGAGGCAGGGAGCGCAGCGCGGCTGCGGCCTCTGCGCCCGGTCCGCTTGCCGCGACGGGTGGCTCCGCCGCGATGCGCAGGTCCAGGGCGACGCGAGCCTCGCCGGGAATGCACACGTCGGCGCACATCAGCCACTCGGTGAAGGCCCGGATGGTGACGATCTCGCCCGGGCGCGCGTCGGCCGGTGGCGTGAGGGTCACGGGCAGGTAAGTCACGTTTTCGTAACCGTTGCCGGTGATGTTGCCCTTGCGGTCCTTGACGACGTGCGGCGTGGGCCACTGGATTTCGCCCGCCGTCCATCCCTCCGGCAGCTCCCAGGTGAGGGATGTGGGATAACCGGTGCCGGGATTGATCCAATACGTGTGCCACTCGCGCTCGTGATCGAGACGGAGGGCGACGGTGAAGGCACGGCCGGGAGCGACCGACGTTTCCGTGGCGACGAGGCTGGCCTTGACCTGCGCAAGGGCCGGCGAGGCGGCGATTACGAGCAGGAAAAGGGAGAGAAAGAGGCGTCGGACGGACATGGGATGAGGATAGGCTATCCTCTGGGAGGTGCAACGCCCCGGTTCTCTTCCCTCGGTGACGCGTATTCGTTGGCGGGCGGGTTGCACTTCCACGCGCGGATGGTTCAGGTAAACCCATGCAAACTCGGGAATTCGGCCCTACGGGGCGCAAGGTGGGCGAGGTGGGCCTCGGCACGTGGCAGCTCGGTGGAAACTGGGGCGATGTTTCGGATGACACCGCACTCGCGACCCTGCGCACGGCTTATGAGAACGGCGTAACGTTTCTCGATACGGCCGACGTCTACGGGATGGGACGCAGCGAACGCTTGATCGCGCGTTTCCTCCGCGAGACACCCGGGGCGCGCGAACGCGTTTTCCTCGCGACCAAGCTCGGCCGCTTCAGCCCACCGGGCGGGTCGGACAATTTCACCCGCGCGACGGTGCGCGCCCACACGGACGCCTCATTGCAAAGGCTTGGCGTGGAGGCCGTCGACCTGACTCAGCTCCATTGCGTGCCGGAGGAGGCGTTGCGCCGCGGCGAGATGCTCGAGGCCCTGGCGGAGTTGCAGCGCGAGGGGAAGATCAAGGGCTACGGAGTGAGCGTCGAGTCCATGGACGAAGCGCTCTTCTGCGTGCGTCGCGGCGGGGTGACCGCGGTGCAGATCATCTTCAACCTGCTTCGGCAAAAGCCGATCCATGTGCTCTTCAAGGAGGCGCAGGCGGCGAAGGTGGCGTTGATCGTGCGGCTGCCCCTGGCGAGCGGATTGCTCGGCGGCAAAATGACGAAGGCGACGACTTTCGCTGCGGACGACCACCGGACCTTCAATCGCGAAGGACAGGCGTTCAACGTGGGGGAAACCTTCTCCGGGCTGCCCTTCGAACTCGGGGTCGACCTGGCGGACGCGCTCAAGCCGCTCGTGCCGGCCGGCTTGAGCTTGGCGGATCTTGCGCTGCGCTGGTGCCTCGATTTCGAGGCCGTGAGCGTGATCATCCCCGGGGCAAAGAATCCCGACCAGGTGCGCGCCAACGTGCGCGCGAGTTCGCTCCCGCCGCTTTCGCCCGCGTTGCATCGAACCCTCGCGGAGTTTTACGAACAGCGGGTGGCGGCGCACATCCGCGGCCCGTATTGAGGCGAAGGCCGGCGGTGGCGCGAAAGACGTTTCCGTAGACCGCGCATTCGTTTCCATGGCGCAGGGTCGGCTTAGTGCCGGCGCCGTCGAGGAAGGTGTTGTAGCGGTAGGTGTTGCCGCCGGATTTGTTGGAGATCAACTCGTTCTCGCCGCGGCAGCGCTCGAAGAGGTTGTGTTCCACGATGGCGAGGCCCATCGACATGCTGAGTCCGCTCAGGCCGAGGCGGACCTGGAATTCAGCCAGCGACGAGACGCGGTGGTCGGCGGCCTGCGCGAGCGGGGCGAGCAACGGGGTCACCGCAAGCGAGAAGACGAAGAATGCGAAGGTGGATTTCATCAAGGGTCCCAGGCCTGCACGGCAGGGGTGGGTGCGCTCAGGAAGATGCGGTGCGCCGGAGATCGAGGCACTTGTTCTGGTCGTCGCAGATGAGCACGAAGTGGCCGCTGACTCCGTCCGGAGTGACGAACGGGCGGAAGCGAGCGGCCGGAATCTGGACGCGCTGGCCGGTGGTGGCCCGCACCACGATGTGGCTGACGGCGCCTTGGTACACGCGGAGGAATTCCGCCGCCGAAAGCTGGAGGGAGAACTCGTAGCGCACCATGCGTCGATCGCGTATCCGGGGGGACACGCGGAGCTGTCCGGGTCAGACCGCGGTGATGCGTCCGGATGAGTCGCCGATCCGATCGAGGCCAGTGACCCCCATGCGATCGGTCATGCCGAGGAAGAGGTTGGTCATCGGCTTGGAGCCGAGTTGCACGTAGCGGCCGGTGCGAAGGGTGCCGCCACCGGAGCCGGCGAGAATGATCGGAAGATTGTCGTGATTGTGGCGGTTGCCGTCGGCGTTGCCGCAACCGTACACGATCATGGAGTTGTGCAGGACGGAGTTGCCGTCGACGTCCTTGGTTTTGTCCAGCTTCTCGAGGAAGCGTGCGAAATGCTCCATGTAGTAGAGGTCGATCTGTCCGACCTTCTCCATCATGTCCTGCTGGTTGCGATGATGGGAGAGGTAGTGGTGGCCCTCGGGAATGCCGATCTGCGGGAAGGCGCGGTTGGTGCCATCGCCTGCGAGCAGAAGCGTGGCAACGCGCGTCGAGTCGGTCGTGAAGGCCATGGCGAGGAGATCGTACATGATCTCCATGTGTTCGCCGTAGTTGGCGGGAATGCCGGCGGGCGTATCGATGCCGGGGTCGGGCAGGGCGCCGAAGCGTTCGTTGCGTTCGATGCGCTGCTCGATCTCGCGCACGCCGGTGAGGTACTCGTCGAGTTTCTGTTTGTCGTTGTAGGCGAGGCCGCGCTGCAGGGAGTGGGCGTCGTCCATGATGAAATCGAGAAGTGATTTCTGAGTGCGCTGACGACGATCGAAGTTGGCCTGACGCTCGCCGGGGGCTCCGCTGCCAAAGAGGCGTTCGAACACGAGGCGCGGGTTGGGTTCCGGGGAGACCGGCGTACTCGGCGACTGCCAGGAAAGGTTGTACTGGTAGGCGCAGGAATAGCCAGAGTCACAGCGACCGGCTTTGCGGACGGCGTCGCAGGACAGCTCGAGTGAGGAGAACCGGGTCAGGTGGCCGACCTGACGGGCGGCGAGCTGATCGACGGAAACGCCGACCTGGATGTCGACGCTGTCCGTCTTGCGGGCGCGGGCGCCGGTGAGGAAGGTGGCGTTGGCGCGCGCGTGATCTCCGGCGCCGTCGTTGCCCGCCGTCGCATTGAGATGATCGAGACCGCCGAGAACCTGGATCGATGGCTTCAGGCCGGCCAGAGGCTGCATGGTGCGGCCGAGCGTGAAGTTTGAGCCCGAACCCTGCGGCCACCAGTAGTCCTGATGGGCGCCGTTGGGGAAGTAGACGAAGGCCATGCGCAGCGGCGCACCGGTCGCCGTGGTCGCCAGGGGCGTGCCTCCCACCGTGAGGTTGCTCGCCTTCAGGTAGGTCGGCGCGATCGATTCGAAGATCGGCAGCGACATGCATACGCCGAGTCCACGAAGGAACTGGCGGCGGTTGAGGGCTTGGCTGCGGGAGGGTACGGGCGTAGGCGTGCTCATGGCGTGTCGGGCGTTAAAACGGAAAGGCGGGGCGCGGATGCGGACGGGGTGGCCGCAGGCAGGGGAGCGCGCTGTTTCTGAAACGGAACGGATTCAATGATGCCCATGAGGAGGGCGGAAAAGCGACCCTTTTCGGCCTCGAGACGGGTCACGATCTCGTCAACCGTGTGCACGTCCGCCGGCTCGACTCCGCGGCCAAGGGCGTAGGTCATCAGCTTTTCGGTCAGACACCGATAGTAATCAAAACGGCGCTCGTTGACGAGGATGCGCTTGAGTTCGCGGATGTCGCTGAAGCGTTCGCCGGTGATCAACTGGCCCGCGGGCGTGATCGGCTGTCCGGCTTCCGTGTCGCGCCACAGGCCCATCGCGTCGAAGTTTTCCAAGGCGAGGCCAAGCGGGTCCATGCGGGCGTGGCAGGAATGGCAGAGGCCGTTGCTTGCGTGGAAGGCGAGCATCTCGCGCAACGTCGGTTCCCGGCCTTCGATTTCCCGGCGGGCCTCCTCGAGGTCGGGCACGTTGGGCGGAGCGGGAGGGGGCGGGGTGCCGAGAATGTTCTCGAGGATGAAGTGGCCGCGTTTGACCGGAGAGGTCCGCGTGGGATTGGAGGTCACCGCGAGAATCGAGGCCTGCGTCAGCAC
The DNA here is from genome assembly GCA_964406745.1 of uncultured Opitutus sp. Classification (GTDB taxonomy): domain Bacteria; phylum Verrucomicrobiota; class Verrucomicrobiia; order Opitutales; family Opitutaceae; genus CAMAXB01. Next base: position 20,787 of record CAYOSX010000012.1, on the reverse strand, counting down.
ACCGCCGTGGGGGCTGCCCTCGGGAAGGGTGACGCGGCGGAGCTGGTTGCCCTCAACGCCGGGCACCCCGTAATGGCTGGCGAGCTTTTCGTTCAGGAAGGTGTAGTTGCTGTCGAGCAGCTCGAGCACGCTGCGGTCGTCGCGTACGACGTGGGCGAAATACATCTCGGTCTCGCTGCGAAGCGATTTTCTCAGGTCGCCGCCGAACTCCACCCGCGGGCCGCCGCGAACGCGGGGAAGACCGAGCACGGCCTGGGCGTTGATCGGGACGAACTCGACATCGCGCGCCTGCAACCACTGGCCGACGAAGTTGCGGATGAAGGTTTCCGATTTCTCATCGGCGAGCATGCGTTCGACTTGCGCTGCGAGGTTCGCCCGCAGATCGCCGCGTTCGGCGAGCGTGAACAGTTCCTCGTCGGGCATGGTGGACCAGAGGAAGTAGGACAGCCGTGAAGCGAGGGAGTAATCGTCGATGTAAGGATGCGCGTCCGAGGTGGGCGCCGGAGCCGGTTCCTCGATGCGGAAGAGGAAGCGCGGCGAACCCAGCAACGCCATCATGGCCCGGCCGATGCCCTCCTCAAACGTGGCGCCGGGCTGGGAATAAACCTCCCGGGCCATGGCCACCAGCGCGTTCACGCGGGCGTCCTCGACCGGGCGGCGGAACGCACGGCTGGCAAATCGCTCGAGCACCTTTTGCGCATAGGCGTCGCGGGCCGCCGGGTCCTCGGGGGCGGGACCGTCGGGGAAGAAGCGGGCGTGATTTTCGGGCGGCTCCCAGCGGGCCGGATCCTTGGGGCCGATCACCTGGGCGGAGATAATGTTGACGACGACACGGGTCTGGTTGGGCGCGTTGTCGTTCGACCGGGGAATGAGAATGCTCGCCGGGATGTTCGACGGCGCGGGGCGCATCGGCGGGGGAGGCGGAGGCTCCGTCGACGTGAGCGAGGCCCTCGGCGGCCCGGACTGGTCGCCCGCGTAGCGCTGCAGGGGTTCGAGGGGCTCGACCTCGAACGTCAGGACATGATCGCCGGCCTCCCAGTATTCAGTATAGTCATACGTCTGTCGCTTGCGTTCCTGCCAGACGACCTCCTCGCGGAACCGCTCGACGCCATCGACGCTGAAAATGATGTTGGCACGGCCGGGGTCGAAGTCGAAGGAGCCGCGGATCTCGAGGTTGAGCTTGAGCTGGTAGGAATCGGCGTGGGCGACGTTGAACGTGGTCGAGACCCGCGCGGGCGTACGCACGTTCATGTTGTCGCCGTCATGCCTGCCGTCCTCGCTCTGAAAATCCCGCCCGCGCGCGATCCGCTCGGGAAGCACGAGGCCGACCTTGGGCACCGCGGTGTCGACGATGGTCTCGGCCGCCTGGAGGTATTTCTCCATCATGAGCGGCGAGATCGTGAGCACGTCGGCGATGTTGTCGAAACCGTGTCCGGTGTCGTCGGGCGGGAACTCGACCTCGCTGTTGAAGTCGACTCCCATGAGATCGCGGATGGTGTTGCGATACTCGAGGCGGTTGAGGCGTCGCAACGTGACCCGACCCGGGTCAGGTTGGGCGGGATTGATGCCGAACGCCTTGTACTTGATCCACTGCTCGAGGGTCTTCACCTGCTCGGCGTTGGGCGAATAGCCTTCATCTGCCGGAGGCATCACGCCGGCGCGCACGTTCTTGAGCACGGCCATCCACAGGCGTGTGTCCGCGATCAGCGTTTCTTCCGTAGCGAAACCGTCGAACGCCACCTGGCCCTTGCTGACCCCATCGCCATGGCAGCCGTAGCAATAGTCCACCAGCAGCGGTGCGATGTCCTGATGGAACAACGAGACCGCATCGGCAGTCGGAGTGGCCTGCGCGCCGGAAACGGACGCGGCGAAGCCCCACGTTGGAACGACGATCGAGAGTGCGGCGAGGGGCAAAAATAACTTCATAACAAGACGGACGGGACCGCGAAGGGCTCGTCGACGTGCGAGGGCGAACGGTTGAAACGAATCGAAGGGACGCAGGGGAAGACGTCCGGTTCGGAGGGAAAGCTACACAAAACGTGCAACACGGTCGATGGGAGTCAAGTGGGCCCGGCCTGCCGCTGCCGGGGCGAAGCAAGGCAAATGGGCGCTTCGGGCTTGAGATGCCCGGCATTCGCACCACGTTGTCTGTTGTGATTACTCTGCTCAGGATGTTCCGGGCCTGCCCCGTCCTTACCTGACGCGATCTCCCTTCCGCCGGAGAACGCGTCGAACTGAGCGCGTTTCCGGACCCCAGCCGGCATTTATGGGCGCTTTTGCGCGCAGCCATGCCGGCGCAACGGGAACTCGAACGCCTCAACGCTAATCTTTCACCTGAACCACAACCCTTAACGCCCCTGCGTGGCATTAACCTTCCTCCGATCATGTCATCCTCAACCTCCCTTACCACTCCCGCCCTCCGTGTCTCCTCGTCCGACCACCAACGCCTCAGCTTCATGGTGAAAGCTGCGCTCTCGGGTGCGGGCAAAGGCCCTGAGACGCTCCTTTCTTTGCAAAAAGAGTTGGAACGTGCCCAGGTCGTCGCGCCGGAGCTGCTGCCGGAGAACGTGGTTGCCATGGGTTCTCAGGTCGAGATTGAGGACCTGGAAAGCGGGGAGGTGGATGCGTACACCCTCGTGTTTCCCGACCAGGCCGACGCGGCGCAGGGGCGGCTGTCGATCTTCGCGCCCATCGGTACGGCCATCCTTGGGTTCGCGGAGGGCGACACCTTCGCGTGGCGTACGCCGGGCGGCACGCGCAAGCTTCGCCTGCGCACCGTTCACCGGCCCCAGGGTTGACGTTTTCTGCTTTGCGCCGTCCGGCGCGGGCGCCTTGCTGACGCCATGCCTGCCGAGCCGATCCGCTATTATCACCGCGCCAAACGCGTCCTCGAGACCGAGGAAGTCTACGGGGAGCGCTGGCTGCGCTTTGCCTACGAGCATCCGGTCGGACGCTTCTTCACGTGGGCCTTGATCCGGCGCTGGATCGTGTCGGCCTACTATGGCTGGCGGATGAGCCGACTCTACAGCGCCTCGAAGGTGCTGCCGTTCATCATCAAATACAATGTGAACGTCGACGAGTTCGCGAAGGGTCCGCTGACCTACAACAGTTTCAACGAATTCTTTCACCGTGCGCTCAAACCCGAGGCGCGGCCGATCGCGCCGGGCGACGAGGTGGCGGTGTTTCCCGCGGACGGACGGCATCTGGTGTTTCAGGACGTCGACGCGGCCGAGGGATTCTATGTGAAGGGAGCGAAGTTCTCCCTGCGCGAGTTGCTGGAAGACGACGCCCTGGCCGAGCGGTTCAAGGGCGGGGGAATGATCATCTCGCGCCTTTGTCCGGTGGATTACCACCGCTTTCACTTTCCCGTGGCGGGCATTCCCGATGAGGCGAGGTTGATCAACGGCTGTCTCTACTCGGTCAGTCCGATCGCCCTGCGGCGCAACGTACGCTACCTTGTTCAGAACAAGCGCATGGTGACGCGGATCGACTCGGCCCGGTTCGGCGAGGTCGCGATGCTGGAGATCGGCGCGACGATGGATGGCAGCATAGCGCAGCTCTACTTCGAGGACCGCGCCGTGGCCAAGGGCGAGGAGAAGGGCTGGTTCAAGTTTGGCGGCTCATGCGTGATCACCCTGTTTGAGCGCGGCCGCCTGCGGTTCGACGACGACCTGGTCGAACAGAGCCGCAACGGAATCGAGACCTACGCGAAGATGGGCGAACGCATGGGCGTCGCCGGCTGAGTGACGGACGGGGAGCGCGGGGAGGGTGCGGCCGCTGAAGCTTGGGATTAGGGCAAGCGCTAGAGCCGGGGAGCCGCGGGTTTCAACGGCGGGGCCCAAGCGTGGGCACCGGTGGCGTTGAGTTTGCGGCGGTACACCTTGTCGTTGCACGTCACGTAGAGGATGTCGCTGTCGGGTCCGCCGAACGCGAGATTCGTGCAGCGGCCGTTGGGGGTGGGGATGATGAGGTGCACGCGACCGGCCTGGTCGCACACCTGCACGCCGAGGCGGGTGGCCACGTAGAGGTTGCCGTTGCGATCGACCTTCAGGCCGTCGGCGTAGCTTTGATCGTCGGTGTCGGGCGAGTGCAGCCAGTAATACCGCTGTTTGTGCGCGAGGGTGCCGTCGGGCTGGATGACGTAGCTGTAAACCCAGTGGGAGGCGTAGTCGGCGACGTAGAGCAACGATTGGTCCGGAGAAAGAGCGATGCCGTTGGCGAACTTGATGTCGCCCCGATCGACCTCGTGCTTGGTGCCGTCGGGGCGGATCAACCAGATGCGGCTGGGTTCGCGGCCGGCGCCGGGATGCGTGACGTAGGTATTGCCATTGTGAGCGACCACGAGGTCGTTTCCGGCGATCCCCTCCGCGAGCACGGATGTCTGGCCGCGTTCGTCGTAGACCAGGACCTGCTGCGTGCGCGTGGCGACGGCATACAGGCGGCCGTCAGGCCCGAAGGCCTGGCCGTTCGTGCGCTGCGTGTCCGCGAGGAAGACTTCGGGCTTGCCCGCGGAGTCGAGACGGTAGGCGCGGCTACCTGGAATATCAGTGAAGAAGAACTCGCCGCGGGTATTGACCGCCGCGCCTTCGGAGAGGCCGTACCCTTCTCCCACCAGTTCCCACGCCTCGCCGGGTATCAGCAGCGGTCCAAGCCGCTCCATCGGCAGGACGCCGGCTTTCACCGGCGCAGGCCAGTCTTTCCACAACCAGCGGATCGCGTCCGGAAAAATTGCCGCGGCGTGGCGGCCGTTGTGCCCTCCCTCGCCCCAGACGTGGTTCAGTTCGTAACCGGCGTACGTCAGGGCGCGTTCAAGCGTCTGATTCGCCATCCACCAGTCACCCGCGTAGATGTTGAGATCGTCGCTGCCATCCTGAAGGAAGATGCGCAACGGCTTGGGCTCGACGCGGCGGACGAGGGCGGCGTAACGCGCGCCTCCGCGGATGTCGACGTAGGTGCCGATGGCGGAGAAAACGCGGGAGAACGCGTCGGGACGCTCCCACGCCGCGGTGAAGGCCGCGATGGCGCCGCTGCTCTGGCCGGCGATGACGCGATCGTTGCCTGACTTCGACAGACGAAGCGGCCGTCCGTCCGAGGTCTGGAGGGTTTCCACCCAGGGCAGCAGTTCGTCGAGGAGGAAACGGGCATAGGCGTCTCCGAGCCCGTCGTATTCGAAACTGCGGTTAAAGCGGTCGAGGGCGGAGTCGGGGTTGGCGGCCTTGACGACGCCCGGGCGCACGAAGACGCCAATGATCACGGGCAGTTCGCCGCGCGCGATCAGGTTGTCGAAGACGACCGGGGCGTTGAACTGCACGCCGTCCTGGTTGACGTGCACGCACGCCGGCCGGGATGGATCGTATTGGGCGGGCACATACACGGTGACCTCGCGCGAGGTGCCGGGAAAGATTCTTGAGCCGGTGAATTCGCGCACGATCAATTCGCCCTTGCGCACGTCCGGCTGGACGACCGAGTCAGGATGGGGCGGATAGGTATCGGCGGCGGGAAGGGCGAGGGGGATGAACAGGGCCAGGAGGCCCGTGAGGAGGACGCGGGGCGACGGGGTCATAGGGTGGAGCCAGCGTGCAGACCGGGCTGGCGGAGGCGAGCGTTCGTTCGTCCCGTGGTCAAAGGGTGTGCGTGCGCGTCCGTTTTGACGCTGAGGCCGCCCAGGCTAAAC
>CAYOSX010000012.1:10824-15103 GCA_964406745.1 uncultured Opitutus sp. | reverse complement strand
GTCATAGGGCGGGATCAGCGTGCAGGAGAGCGGCGCGGAGGCGAGCGTTCGTTCGTTGCAAACCGGGCTGCGGACACGTTTGCATGCTGGCCGCATGTTCGAGGACATCCTGCACGACGCGTGTGAACGCTACCGGCCCGCCGGGCGGATCGCGTACCATTTCGCGCGAGGCAAACTTCGCGGCGATCCCGTCTACCGTGCGGTCTGGGAGGGCGGGCTGCTGCCGCGGGAAGGCACGCTGCTCGATCTCGGGTGCGGAGGCGGGCTGCTGCTCGCGCTTGTCGCCTCGGCGAAAAAACGGGGCGGACCCGATCTCGGCCTCGTGGGCGTGGAGACCCGAACGCGGGCGGCGGCCGTGGCCTCGGTGGCTTTGGGCGACGAGGCGCAGATCATCACCGCTGACGTGCGGGTGCACCCGTTGCCCGCGGCGAGGACGATCGTGCTGTTCGATGTGCTCAGCATGATGCCGGCCCAGGAGCAGGATGCGTTGCTCGCCGTCCTGCTGCGCGCGCTCGAATCCGGCGGGACCCTGCTGGTGCGCGAGGTCGATGCCGGCGCCGGCTGGCGATTCCACACGGTGCAGGCGGCGAATCGTTTCAAGGCGTGGGCCTTTCGCACGCGCGGGGTGCGTTTCACGTTCCGCACTTTGAGCGAATGGCGCGAATGGCTCGAGCGGGCGGGCTTGACCGTGGAGGTTCGCCCGATGGGACAGGGCACGCCTTTTGCCAACGTGCTCCTTGTGGCGCGCAAGGGATGAGGCGATCGCAGTCCCCGGCTGGACCGGCCGTCACCCGGCGGGTGTCGTGTCGGCGCCGATACGACAGCTATGGGCGCTGAAGCCCGCGCCGAAGCTCACCAGCCACCAGTCGTCGGTGGTCGGAGGCGGGGACGTGCGCAGGGCCTCCTCCAAGACAAAGAGAACGGACGGGCTGCTCATGTTGGCGTAATCCCGCAGGACGGCGCGGCTCTCGTTGAGTGGGTATCCGGGCACTGCGGACTCGATGGCATCCAGCACGTCGCGGCCGCCGGTGTGGGTGAGCACGCGGCCTATTCGCCGTCCATTCGCAGGCTCGGCCTCGAACAGGGTGCGCACGGCCGATGCCGCGAGGGTGGGCACCGAGACGTGGAGACGATTGCGAAGCTTACCGTTGCGCATCTCGAAACGCAGGTGGTCGCGGGACTCGGGCACGTGAAGGGTGTTGAAACCGAAACAACGCAACCCCGTGGGGCCGGGCCGGGTGCGCCAGATCGAGGCGGCCGCGCCGTCGCTGAAAAGGCAGGCGCTTACGAGGACGCCCGGGTCGTCGTCGAGATAGAAGGCCGCGGAGCAGATCTCGACGGCGATGCAGGCCACCGTGGCGTCGGGCTGCGCGGCAAGGACTGCCTGGGCGGCGCGCAAGGTGGGAATGGCCGCCCCGCAACCCAGCCCGACGAGGTCCTGGAGGTAGGCGTTGGTGCGCAGGCCGAGTTGCTCGGACACATAGCTGCTGACGCCGGGGCAGAGGTAGCCGGTGCAGGTGCAGACGAGCAGGGCGTCCACCTCTTCAACCGCGACGCCAGCCTGCGTCAGGGCCTGCGTGAGGGCCCGGCCTGCGAGGGCGGGGGCGGCTTGGCGGAAGGCCTCGTTGAGCGCATCCGGCGAAAGGTCGAAGACACGGTCGAGCGCGGGCAGGGCGAAGTGACGGGTGGCGATGCCGCTGTTGCCGCGAAGGATCGTGCGCAGGATCAGTTGCGAGCGCCGGCTGAGGTGCTCCCGGGCATAGGTGGAGCGCGACGCGATCTCCCAGCACTGGTCCTGCGTGTAGGTGGCATCCGGGACGGCGGTGGCGAGGGCGTGGAGATACATGGGGCGATCGGGCGTATTCAAGAAATCAATGCAGGGCGTGATAAAGCGTTCGGAAGGGCAGGAGCCCGGCGCGATTGGCGAGGGCGAGCCAGCGCTGCGGAGTGGGGCGGAGCAGGAGCGGATGCAGGGCGCGGGCCGAGGCCAGCCTCACCCGGAAGCGCGCGGAGAGGGCGCGTTCGATGCGGGCGGCGGCGTGGTCCCAGGCCAGGTCTCCGTGGGCCCACCTCTTGAGCGGACCGACAGCGAGGGCGGCCGCCTGGAAGGCCATGGCCATGCCGTTCCCTGTGAAGGGCGGGATCATGGTCCAGGCGTCGCCGATCGTCACCCGGCCGGGCTGCGCGCGCGGCGGGTTGAAGGCCAGGTCCGCGACGGCGCACACCGAACCGGGGTCGATGGTGGCGGCGGCGAGGCGGTTGGCGAGGGCGGCGAGGCCGGCGGCGCGCAGGTAAGCGTCGAGGGCGTTGCCTCGCGGGATCGGGAGTCCCGGACGCCGTACGAACAATCCGGATACATTGACCGTGCCATCCTCGAGTTCGCACAGGCCGACATAAGCGCGGTCTCCGAGGTGCAATTCGAGGCCGGCGGCCAGCGGGAGGTCGCGGGCGTGGACCTTGAGCCCAAGCCAGGGTGACCGCCCGCGACGGCGGCCGTGGCAGAAGACAAATCCCTCGGAATCGCGGCCCCCCGTCACACGGCTCCGCTCGTGGATCACGCCGCCGGCCTCCCGCAGCGCGCCCGCGAGGCGCGCGTCGAGCGTGTGCCGGCTGAGGGCAAGCGCGGGTTCGGGCAGGACCTGGCGGCGAAGTTCCGCGTCGTGGCGAAACCAGGCGACTTCGCGATGCGGCAGTGCGTCGTCGAGGAACGGATCGAGACCAAGGCGATCGCGTGTGGCACGGTCGAGTCCCGCGATAAATTCCCCGCACACGCGATGGCGTGGATACGTTGCGGCTTCGTGCAGCGCGACAGGGACGCCGGCGCGGCGCAGGGCGAGCCCGAGGGAAAGCCCCGCCAGCCCACCGCCGACGAGAGTGACGGGCCGGGCTGTGTTCACACTGCGTTGCGACGGCGGGCCACGACCCGGTAGGCGCCGAAGAAGGTGGTTTGGACCTGCCACGTCCAATGTTCGGCGGAGAGGCCGAGCTGCTTGGGCAGTTCGTTGTCAATGAAGCCGGCCGCGATGCTCACGTGCCCGTCGTGCCGACTGACGTGATTGGCGCGGATCAGGGGGGCGGCGACCGCCAAGAGGCGTTGCGACCGGCGGCGTCGGGTGGGTTCGCAGAAGACGAGCAGGCGCGCATGGGCGTCGAAGTGACGGCCAAGGGCGATCAGTGATCCGGGCGAGAACTGATGAAGGATCATGTTGCCGATCACGACCGGATAGTCGGACCAGGCGCTGAAAGACTCGAGGTCAGTTTGATGCCACCGGCGATCGGCGGGCCAGCGGTCGGGTTGGGGCCAGCGGTCGAGCCCATCGACCCGCTGCCCGTGGTGCGCGAGTTCCTCTGCGAGTTCGCCGAGCCCGGCTCCAAGTTCGAGCACGGGCTCGCCGGGCCGCACGAGCGGAGGGAGGGTGCGCACGAACCAGCGTCCGTTGCCCATGAGGGCGTTGATCAGCCGGAGGTCCCTACGGTTGTGGAGAGCGTCGGGGTGGTCGTGGGAAAGCGAGTCGAGCAGTTCGGGGGTGAGGCGGCGTTCCACGAGAAGAAGGTTGGGCGGCAGCGCGCGTTGGTCAAATGCTCGGGAGGCTTGGGGTTATAGGCCCTATAGGGCTTATAGGGCCCATGGGGCCTATAGACTCAGGCCGAGCCTTCGGCTTCGCGGGCCAGCAACCACAGCAGGTCGGCCAGGCGGTTGGTGTAGGTCAGGAGCAGCGGTCGAAGGGTGCGGCCGTGCGCCGGCAAGGCCACGAGCCGGCGCTCGGCGCGGCGTGCGACGGTGCGCGCGAGGTCGAGGGCGGCGGCGTGCGGATTGGCGCCAGGGGTGGCCCATCCCTCGAAGGGAGGCTTGCGCGATTCGATCGCGGCGATGGCTGCGTCGAGCCGGGCCAGATCGGGTTCGCCCAGCTTGGCGAACGACGAGGAGGCATAGCGCCCGGCGTCCGCCTCGGCGCACGCGAGCTCGCCCATCAAGGCGACAAGGTTTTTCTGAATGAGCTCAAGTTCCGCGCGCAGCCTGGCCTCGGTGCAGGTCGCTTTGGCGAAGCCGAGGGCGGCGTTGAGTTCATCAAAGGCGCCCACGGCTTCGATCTGCGGATGATCCTTTGCCACACGCTGGCCGTAGAGCAGGCTCGTCGAGCCGTCGTCACCCGTGCGCGTGGCAATGCTTGGAGGCATGGGCGGGACGGATGACGGGGCACCCCGCGCGTCAGGCGATCTTGCGCGCGGCGAGCTGCGCACGGAGGCAGAGTTCGGCGGCCTTGAAGGTGTGCGCCTG
>CAYOSX010000012.1:0-10724 GCA_964406745.1 uncultured Opitutus sp. | reverse complement strand
GTCCCGTTGTCGCCGAGCAGCGAGGCTTCGCCGAAGTCCTCGAATTCAGGATGATCCGGGTTGGCGTAGTTCGCGACGGCGGCCTGCGTGACGGTGGCGTCGGTGGCGCCCGTGTAGGTGAGGAACTGTTCGAACTGGTGGCTGCCGATGTCGCAGAGGATGCCACCGAACTTGGCCTTTTGAAAGAACCACGCCGGACGCGATGCCTTGCTGAGGCGGTGCGGGCCGAGTCCGATGACCTGGAGAACGCGACCAATGGCGCCTGCCTGAACGAGATCGGTGGCGTACATGGCGCTTTCGACGTGCAGACGCTCGCTGAAGTAGACGGCGTACTTGCGTCCGGTGCGGGCGACGACGGCCTTGGCCTGGTCGAGCTGGTCGAGCGAGGTGAACGGCGTCTTGTCGGTGAAGTAGTCCTTGCCCGCCTCCATCACGCGGCAGCCGATCGGTCCGCGATCGGAAGGGACGGCGGCGGCGGACACGAGGTGGACCTCCTTGTCATCGAGGATCTCGTCGAGCGAGCGGGCGACCTGGGCGTCGGGGAACTTCTTGCGGAAGGCGTCGACCTTGGCCGAATCGGGATCGTAAACCCACTTCAGCTGCGCCCCGGCCTCGACGAGGCCGTTGCACTGACCGTAGATATGGCCGTGGTCGAGGTGGGCGGCGGCGAAAACGAATTCGCCGGGCTTCACCACGGGGCTGGGTTTGCCCTGGGGGGCGTAGTTCATTCCATCGGATTTCTGGGTCATGTGAAAAGGGGGCCTGGGTCAGGCGGGGGACTTTGCGGCGTCCTTGGTCTGTCGCGCGAGTTCTTTGACGGCGTCATCGATCGAGGAACGAATCTTTTTCTCCATGCGGTCGATGAAGAGCACGCCGTTCAGGTGGTCGACCTCGTGCTGCACGCAGCGTCCGAGCAGGCCATTGCAAACGAGGGTGTGGCTGCCGCCGTCAAGGTCCTGGAATTCCACGCGGATCGCGTCTGGACGGATGACATCGCCGCGGATTTCCGGAAACGACAGGCAACCCTCTTCGTACGAAGTCTCCGGACCGGGCATGACAGTGACGACGGGATTGACGAGGGCGGTGGGCATCCAGAGATCGAGTGGCGATTTCTTGCCGTCGAGCTCCCAGGTGAAATCCCGTTTGGCGGCGGTGAGATCGATCACGCACAGCTGAAGGGCGCGGCCGATCTGTTGGGCCGCCAGGCCGATGCCTTCGGCGTCGTGCATCGCGCCGACCATGTCGTCGGCGAGATCGGCGAGGGCGCGGTCGAAGACCGTCACTTTTGCACCCTTCTTGCGCAGAATGGGATCGTTGTAATGAACAATTTTGAGCGCCATGGGTCGGTGCGGAGTGCGGGCAAAGGTGAGTTTGCCAAGGACTCGCCGCAACCCGATAGTGATGAACATGTCCGCCTCATCCTCGTCCCACCCCAATCGTGCGCCGACGCTCGCCTGGCTGCTCGCCGGGGTGGTGATCGGAGTGGGCGCCTGGTTTTTGCCGGTGAATCTCAAATCGGTGACGCCGCCGCTGCTCGAGGCGGCGGGTCGAGGCACGCCGAGCGTCGCGGCCTTGGGCGAGCAGTTGCTTGATGCGGAAAAAATTGGCCCCACCGCCTTGGTGCTGGCGACGGCCGAAGCGGTCGGCGATCCGCAGGCCGCGGCGCTTTCCGAACATTTCTCGCGCGCGGTGCAACGCATGCCAGAGCTCGCGGCGTGGGGCGGCTGGGATCCGTTTCTCGATCCGCTTTTCAATCTGAAGGAGAACAAGGGGCGCACAGAGAGCACGCCGATCCTCGCGTTCTTCATCGCGACCGAGGCGCGCGAGGCCTTGCGCGGATACCTGACGAATTCCCGCTCGCTCGGCGTGCAGACGATCCTCGCCACGCGCGAGATCGACCGGACGACGCGCTTCGTGCCAGCGCTGCGTCCTGGCGGTCAGACGCTCGACGCGGTGATTTTGCTCACGGCGCTGTTGTATCAGGGCGAGCACGTTTCGGCCTCGCTGCAACGCGAAGTACGGGCGCTCGCAGAGACCGCGGTCGCGGCCGGGGAAATGGGCGAGCTCGAGCTCTTCTATCTCGATCTCCTGTCGCTGGCGCGGCGTTTGGATTGGATTCAGCTGAGCGAACTGCTGCGTCGCAGCGACAGCACGAAGACCGTGGGCGAGTACGCGCATCTCGGCCGCGTTGCGCCCGACGAACTGCCTCTCATCTACACGGCGGCGCTTTTCTCGAACTCCGCCGATGGCGTTGCGGCCTTCCTGCTGCGCTTCGGCCGGACGGGCGTCGAAGATCTGCGGCTCGCACTTGGCTACGGACAGGGGGCGGTGCGACAGCTGCTCCAGCGGCAGGTGCCGGTCAATCGCGACACGGGCCCGACCTTGGGCGCGGCCGCGGAGTTCGGCCTCGTGTATCCCAAGGCGGCGCTCGGGGTGAAGTACCTTGGGTTTCTCCTGGGAGCCTTTTGCCTGTTCCGCGGTCTCGAGTTTTTGTTCATGTTGCGCACGGCCCTGGCCGGCCTCCCCCGCATGTCGAGCGGGGTGCTGGCGCTGCTCACGGCCGGGCTGCTCGTGCTTGGGACCGAACCGTTCCTGCTGAAGGCCGCCCCAATCTCCGAATTTCAGATCAAACTCACCGTGCCGGTGCTCGCCAACGTGGCGGACCCGGACTCCCTTCAATCCACTCCAGCCACGCTCGCCATGGATATTCGCACCCTGTTATCGATCGGTTTCTTCGCCGCCCTGCAGGTCGGCATGTATGTCATCTGCCTGATGAAGATCAGCGAGATCTCGCGCCGGTCGCTGACGCCGCTCGTCAAGCTCCGCCTCATGGAGAACGAGGAGAATCTGTTCGATGGCGGACTCTATGTTGGTATTGGCGGCACGGCGACAGCGCTCGTCCTCCAGGTGCTCGGCGTCATCGAGCCCAACCTGCTCGCCGCTTATTCCTCGAATCTCTTCGGCATCACGTGCGTGGCGCTCGTGAAGATCCGCCACGTCCGTCCCTACAAGTACAAGCTCATCATGGAAAGCCAGTCCGCGGTCCTGCCGTCGGTCGTGGTCCAGCAGCCGGTCACGAAATGAATCGCACGCTGCTCCTCATTCTCTGCGACTTCCTTCTCCTGAACATCCTCGCGCTGACGAGTTGGGAGAAGGCGGAGCCTGCGCGGACGCCTACGCCCACGGCGGAGGTGGACGCATCGAACGGAGGCAACAGCGTAGAGCAGGACCTTCTCGAGGTCATGCGCCTGTCGCTGGAGGATGAGCGTGCGCAACGCGACCAATTGGCGGAGCGGTTGCAGTCAACCGAGTCGTCGCTGGCCGAGCGTGAGCAAAACCTCGCCGGGCTCCAGCAGGAGAAGGAGCAGCTCGACTCGGCGTTGAATCAGACGCGCGAGAGCGCCGCGCAGCTCGCGGCCCAGGTCGAAGCCGCCCGCCGCGATGCGTCGATGTCCCAGGAGCGGTTGGAGCAACTCCAGCGCGACCTCGAGCAACGGGAAGCGGAGGCTGCCCGCCAGCGCGAGGCCTTGACGCAGCTCGAGCAGGCGCAGGCCGAGGCGCGCGAGCGCATTGAGAATCTCAACGTCGCCGTGAAGGTGGCCGAGCAGGAGAAGGTGATGTTGCGCGAAACCGCCGAGACCTTCCGGCAGCAGGCCGAGGCCGAGCGCGTGGAGCGCATCAAGGTCCAGGAGGCCACGACCGAGCTTGCGCAAGGGGTGGGCCAGCTCGCGGAACGGTCCGCCGACCTGTCGCGGGAAATTCGCGACAACCGTCCGATCAACGCCAACGTCCTTTTCAGCGACTTCATGGCGAATCGCGTGCAAACGACCTTCGCCGCCCGCCGCGAGGCGTTGCTCGGCCAGCTGACCGCCCCACCGACCGAGACACGCACGGTATTTGTGACCAATGGCGAGAACACCTACGCGATGCTGCACATCGACGATTCGCCGTTCGTGCTCCATACCTCGCAGGATTGGACGCGAGTCGACGTCGCCTTCAGCAAGGGCATGTACCGGACGAATGCGATGGCCGTGGGGTTTCTCGAGCTCGACCCCCGTGTGGTGGCGATCTCCGTTGATCCCGCGCAAGTGGCGGCCCTGGGCGTGAAGGTGTACAACCTGTCGTCGGAGCCCTTCAAGTTCCCCGATGCCCTGCTCATCAGCCGGGGCGGTGCCGGCTATGGCGAGGTGCCGTTCAAGCTCGATTCGGGCAACCCGAACTACGTGCGAATGGACAACCGGCTCGTTCGGCGCCTCTTTGGGGATTTCTCGCCCTCACGCGGCGACTTGGTGCTGAGCAAGTCCGGTGAGCTGCTCGGCATCATGGTCAACGGCGATCATTGTGTGATCGTCAGCAATCTGAGTCTGGCGGGATCGTTTCGCACGGGGGACACCTCCGGACAGCGGACCGGAGCGCTTTTCACGGACCTCGGTGCGCGCGTGCGCCGTCTGCCCATGCGTTTGCAGTAAAGAGACAGGGCCGCAGAGGCGAGGGCTGCGTTTCGCACGCACGCGGACGGGACCGGCGATTGCCGCCCGTGTCCGGCGGCTTCGAACGCGAAACCGGCGGCTTGTTCGCGCGTTTCAGAGAACGTGAAGTCCTGTTTTACCAAACATGCAGCATGCGCGGCTTTTCCCTCGCGGGCCCGGTCATGATATGCGATTCATCCTTTGTTGCCCCCCTTGGTAAACCGCCCGTCCGATTCCTCCGACGGCCGCGGCGCGCGCTCCCTGCCGCCGGCGGAAACGCTGACGCCCGACGAGGCTCAGGCCGAGGTGCGCCGGGCACAGCAGGGCGATCGCGCTGCGCTCGATGCGATCGTGCGTCGTTACCACGAGGACGTCGCGCGGGTGCTCTGGCGTTTCGTGCGGCAGCGAGCGGATCTCGACGACCTTGTGCAGGAGACCTTTTTGCGGGCCCTGCGCAGTCTGAAACAATGGAGGTCCGACCGCCCGTTCATCCACTGGCTTCGTCGTATCGCAGCGAATACAGGGCGCGACTACTACCGGCGACAGACGGTGCGGCGCCGCTGGCAGGTGGAGACTCCGTCCGAGTCCGGCGACGAGACCCCGCGGTCCGAAGCTGCCGACCCTCATCCCGATCCTGCGGCCCGGGCCGCCGCCGATGAAGTGAAAACCCTGCTCGCCCAACTTTCGCCCGATGACGCGGCCATTCTCACGCTCCACTACCTCGAAGGCTGGGGGTTGCACGACATTGCCGCCGCCTACGGATGGACGCACACCGCCACGAAACTGCGCGCGTGGCGGGCTCGTTCGCGATTGCGCGCACTCTACGAACCTCGCACCGATTCCGATTCATGAAACCGCTCCCGTCCTCCCTTCTTGAAAAAATGCGCCACGCGCGCGCCGAGTCGGTTCCCCCGGTCGACCTGGTCCGCCTGCTCCGTGCGTTGCGTGGCGTTGTTCCGGTCGCGGCCTCGTGGCGCGCGGAATTCGAGCGACTCTTTGCCAGCCGGTGGGCGCTCTCGGGATGCACGGCGGCCGCGTTGCTCCTGCTTGGCGTGGCGGGCTGGCAGGCGTGGACGTTCTGGCAGGACGTCCTGCCATGGGCGCAACTGATCGCCGCCGACGGGTGGGGCGGGGGAGGTGCGTCGTGACGGCGTTTCGTTGGCAGGCGTGGCTGGCGGCGCTGGCGATCTTTGTCTTCGGCGTCGCAGTGGGGACGGCGGGTACCGCGCTGCTCGGCCTGCGTTCCGTCAAGCGCGTGCTGGCCTCGCCTCCGCAGGCGCAACCGCCCGCGCAAGTGATTGAGCGCGCCACGGCGAAGGTGGCGCAGCAGCTTTCACACGATCTCGAACTCGACGACGAAACGGAGGCGAACATCCGCGCAGAGTTGCGTCGTGCCGCGACCGCCATCCGGCGCCTGCGCATCGAAAACTACCGGGCTTTGCAGGCGGAGGTGCGTTCCACCGCGACCCGCATTTCGGCGCAGGTGCCGCCTGAACAGCGCGAAAGGGTGGAGGCTCGCGTCATTCAACACCTGCGGCGCGTCGGCTTGAATCCGGCGCCCGCGCCGCGGCCGCCGGGAACGTGAGCGCATCCTCCGCGAGGCCGGCGCTGCTTCAGGGTTTGAGAAACCCGCGCACCAAACCGTAGAGCTGGGGCGACTCCAGCAGGAAGGAGTCGTGCCCGAGGTCCGTCGAGAGTTCGGCGTAGCTCGCGTGTTTGCCGGCGCGCAGGAGCGCCTCGGCGATGGCGCGGTTCTGCTCGGGGGGGAACAACCAGTCGCTGGTGAACCCCACGACGAGCGTCTCCGCCTCGACGGGCGAAAACGCCTGTTCAAGGGAACCGTAGGCCGCCGCAAGGTCGAAGTGATCGATGGCGCGCGTGATGTAGAGATAAGTGTTCGCGTCGAAGCGGTTGATGAAGCTTTGCCCCTGATAGCGCAGGTAGCTCTCCACCTCGAACTGCACGTCGAACGCCGTGGCGGACCCTCCGGCCTCCTCGGGTGGGGGAGGCGATCCAGCCGCGACGGGCGCGGGCGCGCGATCCTTCACCTGGCGCCGGCCGAACTTACGGTCCATCGACGCGTCGGAAAGGTAGGTGATGTGCGCCATCATGCGGGCGATTGCCAGGCCGACGCGCGGACCGCCGCCCTTCGGATAGTCGCCCTGGTTCCACTCGGGATCCTGCATGATGGCCTGGCGCCCCACCTCATTGAAGGCGATGGCTTGGGCGCTCTCGCGAGCAGTCGTGGCCATCGCCAGCATGCGTTTTACGAAGCCCGGGTACTCGATGCCGAATTGAAGCACCTGCATGCCGCCCATCGATCCGCCAATGACGGCGTAGAGGCTCTTGACGCCGAGATCATCAAGCCAGCGCTTTTGCGCGCGCACCATGTCTCGCACCGTGACAAAGGGAAACGCGAGTCCGTACGGGCGTCCGGTGCCCAGATTGGTCGACGAAGGACCGCTCGAGCCCTGGCAGCCGCCAAGCACATTGGCGCAGAGGACGAAGAAGCGGTTGGTGTCGACCGCTTTTCCCGGGCCGATGAGGTTGTTCCACCAGCCGGGCTTGCGGTCGTTGAGCGAATGAATGCCCGCGCAATGATGGTCGCCGCTCAGCGCATGGCAGATCAGCACCGCGTTGTCCCGCGCGGCATTGAGCCGCCCGTAAGTCTCGAAACGTTGCGTGAACCCGGGGATCTGCAGGCCGTTGTCGAACGTGAACGGCTCCGTGGTGATGAAGTCGCGCGGCTCAATGAGACCCACCTCGCCCGGCTCAGGGCGGTTCGAGGCAATCAGATCGTCGTCCGCGTCGTTCATGGAAGGAGAACCTTAAGGCAGCACACGAAGGGCGCGCCAGAATGCAAGAGCGCAGGCGTTGCCTGCGGCGGTGTGCATTCGCGCAAACGAAACGATGCGCGCGCTGCATTGGTGAGAACAATTGGCAGGGCGTGGCGTGACCTCGTCGAAACGTGCCTTGACAGCCACGGAGGCGTCCGACACTTCGGTTACCTCTTAACCACTTCACGTCATGCGTCCCACCTTCCGTCCTCATCGCAAGAAACGCGCCCGCAAGATCGGGTTCCGCGCCCGTATGGCCACCAAGGGTGGCCGCAAGGTCCTCAAGAGCCGCCGGCTCAAGGGTCGTAAACGCCTGACGGTCGTCTGAGCGCAAGCTCCGGGTTACGGTGTTGTAAACGCTGCTCCGTCATGCAGTTTCGCGCCGAGCAACGTCTGCGGCGCCAGCCGGATTTCCGCTACGTTCGTGAAAAAGGGCGCCGCCATGATTGCGGCGCCTTTTCGCTTTGGGTGGTCCGGCGATCGTCCGAGGTGTCGGGCGAAACCAAGCCGGGAGCCCGCGTTGGCGTGGTGGCTTCCCGGGCCGCGGTGGGCAACGCCGTCCAGCGCAACCGGGCCAAACGCCGCATGCGTGAACTTTTCCGGCGTCATCAGAATTTGGTACCGGCTGAGCACGACGTGCTGATCGTCGCGCGATCCGCGCTCAATCGGCTTGAGTATGTCGAGATCGAGCGGAGATTCGTCGACGCCTGTCGCAAACTTTTCCCGTCCGCCTCCCCCCATGCCTGAACGTCTTCCCGCCCTCTTGCGCCGCCTTGTGCGTCTGCCTGCGCGTGGATTGCTGGCGTTGATCTGGGTGTATCAACGGACGCTATCGCCGGTCCTTCCGGCCGTTTTCGGCCCGGCGTGCGGCTGCCGCTTTCATCCCACGTGCTCCCATTATGCCGCCGAGGCGGTGCGCGTTCACGGGGCCGCGCGAGGTGCGTGGCTGGCGGCGATTCGCCTGCTGAAGTGCACGCCTCTGCATCCCGGCGGTTTTGATCCGGTGCCGGCGCCTTCGTCTCAAGCCCGCGATTTTCGTCCCACCTGCGCACGCGTGCCAGGCGGGCAACGCACTTTCACTTCTCTCTAAATGGATAAAAAGAACACGACCATTGGCGTCCTTCTGCTCATTGCAGCTTTCGCGAGCCTTTACTTCGGCGCGCGAATGGCCCCGCCGCCGCCGCCGGCCCGGGAGATCGCCCCACAGGATGCGCCGCTACCCGGAAGTGCCAATCAGGCGCCGACACCGAGCCAGTCGGGCTCTCCGGTCACCTCCCCCTCCGACGCGACGTTTGCAGCGATCGTCAGCGACAACGCCGGCGCCACCGTGACGACGCTGGCCAACGACGTGATCGAGGTGCGTTTCACCGATTTCGGCGGCGCCATCCGCGACGTCGCCTTCCAGCAGTACGCAGCCGTCCAGGGGAGTTCGGCGCCCTACGTCTTCAATGCGGTGCGCGCCGACCCGATTCTCGCGTTCACCGACCTGTCCGGGCTCGATCAACGCACCCGTTACACACTCGTGAGCAAGACGGCGACGGAGGTGGTTTACCGCGCCGTGTTTGAAAATCGGATCGAAGTCACCCGCCGCTACACCGTTCGCCCTTCAGGTGATACCTCGGGCGACCCGTACCGTATCCATCACGAGACGACCTTGCGCAACATCAGCGACGCCAGCACGGGCCTCGCACGCGCAAGTTTCAGCCTGGGCACCACGGCACTCGTCAGCACCAACGACTATGGCCAGTTCCTCAACGTGGCCTTCTATGACGGCGAGGACGCGCACTTCACGGATCGCAAGAACCTCGAGGGCGGCGGCTTTCTCAGCTGGTTTGGGCTGAGTGACAGTGCCCCCAAGCCCTACATCGACCAACCGGGTGTGGTGCAATGGGCGGCGATCAAGAACCAGTTCTTCGCCAGCATCTACACCCCGGAGCAAACGGGCGCCGGCGTGGTGACCCGTCGCGCCGAGTTGCCTGCGTTGCCGGGAAGCGGCCGGCCCAACATTGGTCTTACCGGCACCGTTCGCTTCGAATTGCCGAACCTTGCCCCGGGTGAGAGCACGAGCCTGAGCGGCGAACTCTATGTCGGCCCGAAGGAGTACCCGCGCATCGCCAAGTTCGATCACAACGAGGACCGGGTGATGCAGTACGACCGGTACTTCTTCAACCGCATGTTTTTCTCGGGCTACGTCGCGCCCTTCATGAACACCCTCATGAACTGGACCTTCGACTGGACCGGCAACTGGGGCGTCGCGATCGTCCTGATGACGCTCATCCTGAAGATCGTCACCCTGCCGTTCACCCTCGCCGCGTCGAAGTCGGCCAAGCGCATGCAGAAACTGCAGCCCCTCATGCAGCAGGTGCGCGAGAAGTACAAAGACAACCCGCAGAAGCTCAATCAGGCGACCATCGAGATCTTCAAGGAACACAAGGTGAACCCGATGGGCGGCTGTCTTCCCATCCTGATCACGATCCCGCTCTTCGTCGGCTTCTTCACGATGCTTCAAGGCACCGCCGAGCTGCGTTATGAAGGTTTCCTCTGGACGAGCGATCTCTCGGCGCCGGACACCGTCCTGAGAATCTTCGGATTGCCGCTCAACATCATGCCGCTGCTCATGGGCGCCACGATGGTCTTCCAGATGCGCCTCACCCCGACGCCGACGACGGACAATGCGCAGGCGATGATCTTCAAGCTCATGCCAATCGTCTTCACGCTGATCTGCTACAACTTCGCCGCAGCGCTTGCGCTCTACTCCACGGTCAACGGCGTCTTCACGATCATCCAGCAGGTGCTGGTCAACAAGTTCATGAAGGACGTCCCTCTCGCCACGCCGGCCAAGAAAACCGACGACGGCGTCCCGGTTGGCAATCCCTGGAAAAAACCCGCGAAGAACGTCACACCGAAGAAGAAGTAGCGAGTAGCGGGTAGTGAGTAGCAGAGAAAAAAGCAGCGTAGCAGTCCTTATCCTTCTTCCTTCATCCTTCATAATTCATCCTTTCCCTCCGTGGCTGGTCATAACAAGTGGTCGAAGGTCAAACGCCAGAAGGCGGTCACCGATTCCCGCAAGGGGAAGGTGTTCAGCCGCCTTTCGCGTGACATCACCCTTGCGGCCAAGGCGGGCGGTGGCGATCCGGAGGCCAATGCCCGTTTGCGCACCCTGCTCGAAGATGTGGTTACGTTTTATCGTCACCAATTGCTTAACACCGAGCCTGGAAAAGTTGCCCTGAAGTATCTGCTCGAAAAACGCAACCTGACTCTGCAAACCATCGAAGCCTTTGGCCTGGGATATGCTCCGCATTCGTGGGAAGCCACCCTGAAGCATTTCACCGCCAAAGGTTTCAGCGAGCAGGAACTGCTGGATGTGGGCCTGCTCTCGGAACGCGACAGCGGCGGCTACTACGACAAATTCCGCAAC
>CAYOSX010000011.1:0-34562 GCA_964406745.1 uncultured Opitutus sp. | reverse complement strand
TGCACGTTGGCGTGCTCGGCGCCCAAGAGATTTTTCGCGCGTTCAATCGCGAGTATCTCGACCTTCTCTACGTATTCGCAACCGCCGTACCAGCGCTTGGCAGGGTAACCCTCGGCGTACTTGTTGGTCAGCACGCTGCCCTGGGCCTCCATGACGGCCGGGTAGGTGAAATTCTCGGAGGCGATCAGCTCGATATGGCTCTGCTGGCGCGCGAGCTCCGCCGCGATGGCGGCGTGGATTTCGGGATCGAGGGTCTTGAGCGGTGAGGCGTTGAGCATGGTGGGAGGTCGGCGGACGTGAAAATCAACAGTCGGTTCGAAGCGCAGTGCCTAACGCCCGGCTCCGCAATCCGAAATCCATGCCGGGCCGGTGACGGGCTCGCTCTCCGTCTCAGGGCGTGGCGTTCGTGATGGAACGCAGGTGATCGATGAGGCCCGGGATGGCCTCGACCATCTCGTCGCGGCAGGCTTCGTAATGCTTGAGGGGGCCGCCGAAGGGATCGGGGATCTCGCGCTCGGCGCCCCCGGGCATGAACTCGCGGAAGAGATGCACGTGGCGGGGCGGCGGATCAAAGGTCAGGTTGATCATCGCCCGGTGACTTTCCGTCATCACAAAGATGATCAATGCCTTCGCCACGAGCTCCGGCGTCAGCGGGCGGCTCGTGTGTTCGGAGATATCGAGCCCGACCTTCTTGAGGGCCTGCACGGAATTGGCCGAAACCTTCTCGCCCTCTCTCGCGGCGACACCGGCCGAAACGACCTCCAGGGAGCGAAGCGGCTCGGGCTGGGCGCGCAGCGCGTGCTGCAGGAGCGCGGCGGCCATCGGGCTGCGGCAGATGTTGGCGGTGCAGACGGTGACGATCGGGCCGAATTCGCTCATACGCTAAAGGTCAGGGGAAAGGGTTTTAGGGGAAACGCAACCCGGCAACCCTCGAGGCTCAGAGCTTGCCGAGGGCTTTCAGCCCGCGGTGCAAGTGAACGGCACGTTGAAGCACGGAGTCCACCAGCGGGGGTTCCTCCGGTTCGACCCCGGCGTCGTCGGGAGGAGGATCTTCGGACGTGGCGGCGGAACCCCGGCCATTCCCATTGCCGTTTCCATTGGCTCGATTGCGCAGGATGGACGCTTCGTCGCGGCGGGTCTTCTTCAGGGGAGGCTGAATCAGGAGGGCAAGGTCGGCCCCGTCCTCATGCGCATCGTAGGCGCGCATGTCTTCCTCAGGGGTGGATTCGAGGACGATATCGGCTGCGGGCTCGACGCCTTCAGCGGCGAGGGTGATGACCCCGGGAGCGCGGGCGGCCAGAAGCTGGCGGACGTCGGGGGAGGTTTCCCTGCCGAGAAGCACGAAGCGCACGGCACCGTTCGAGCGCAGGAGGGTGCCAAGTCGGGCAAGGTCTCCCCCCTGGGTCCGCCGCAGGTCGATCACGAGGGGGGCGGTGAGGTCGGTTTCGGGCAGCTCCCGGGCGTCGCTTACCCGGACATAGCGTAGTCCGTCGCCCAAGTCGACAGGCGCGGCGGACGCCGCCGGGAGGGTGGCCAGCAGTGTGGCGGTGAGAACGAGGGTGAGAAATCGGGACATGCGAAGGACGGGCTTACGAAAGGGTGGCGCGCCCCAGCTGTCGGGCGCCGATGTCACGGCGATAATATTTGCTGGAGCACTCGATCGCGGCGCAGGTCGCATAAGCGCGGTCCGCTGCGTCCCGCAGGGTCGGAGCAAGGGCGGTTACGCCGAGCACGCGGCCGCCCGCCGTCACGACACGGCCGGCGTCGTCGTGTGCGGTGCCAGCGTGGTAGATCGTGACGCCTTCGGGCAGGGGCGAGGGGAAGGCGATTGGATCGCCCTTCGGGTAAGAGTCGGGATAGCCGCGCGCAGCAATGACGACGCAGACTGCGTGCTCCGGGCTGACCTCCAGCGTTACGTCGTGGAGCCGGCCCTTGGCCGCCGCCCAGAGGAGGCCGAGCAGGTCGGTGCGCAGGCGGGGGAGCACGACCTGGGTCTCGGGATCGCCAAAACGCGTGTTGTACTCCAGCACACTCGGTCCGCCGGGCGTGAGCATGACGCCGATGAAGAGCGTGCCGCGAAAATCGATCCCCTCATCGGCGATCGCGTTGACGGAAGGCCGGACGATCTCGGCTTCGATGCGCGCGAGCAGGGCGGGGGTGACGACGTCGGCGGGCGAGTAGGTGCCCATGCCGCCGGTGTTCGGCCCCGTATCGCCTTCGCCGATACGCTTGTGGTCCTGGGAGGTGGGAAGGATCACGTAGTCCCGGCCGGAGACGACGACGAGGATGGAGGTCTCGTCGCCCGTCAGGCAGTCCTCGATGAGGATCTGGCGTCCGCTGTCGCCGAAACGCCCCCCGTCGAGCATGGACCGGACGGCCTCCTCGGCCTCCGCCGTCGTCGTGGCGACGATGACGCCCTTGCCGGCGGCGAGGCCGTCGGCCTTGACCACGATCGGCGCGCCGCGTTCGCGCAGGTAGGCCAGGGCGGGTGCGACCTCGGTGAAGATGCCGGCGGGCGCCGTGGGAATGCCGTACTTGAGCAGGATCTGTTTGGTGAAGATCTTCGAGCCCTCGAGCCGGGCGCCGTCCGCCTTGGGTCCGTACACGGGGATGCCCGCTGCCGCGAGGGCATCGGCGAGGCCCAGGGTGAGGGGGACTTCCGGACCGACCACGACGAATTCGACCTGTTCGCGCCGGGCGAGTTCGACGAGACCGGCGACATTGTCGGCGGCAACCGGAACGCACGTCACGTCCCCGGCGATGCCGGCGTTGCCCGGGGCGCAGAGGATGCGGGGCCGGGCGGGAGAGGCGAGCAGACCGCGGACAAGCGCGTGTTCGCGACCACCGGCGCCGACGACGAGGACGGAGCGTGGAAGGGAGGCTTGGAGGGAGGACAAGGCGGTGGAAGCGGTTTAGAGGACCTGGAGTTTCTCGCGGTAGAAGGCCACGACATCGTCCGGATCGTCGGTGAAGAGAAGGTAGTCCGCCAGCCACGCCGGGGCGCGTTTGGCGGCGATCATTTCGAGAATCTGCGCGCGGAGGTCGGCGAAATACTCGGAGTCATAGAACACAAAAGGCACGCGGGGGCGGATGCCGAGCTTGAGATTGCACAGCTCGATGCCGATTTCCTCGAGGGTGCCGACGCCGCCGACGTTGAAGATGCAAAAATCGGCGACCTCGAACCACTTTTGACGGAAGTGTCGCGAGGTTTCCTGGAACGTGTTGAAAAAATCCACGCCCAGTTCGGGCGGCTGGGCCTCAAGTTCGAGGAAGCAGGCGCCGGTGAGCGCGCCCTTGAGGCGGGCGTGATCGGTGGCGAGGCGCATGACGCCGCCTCCTCCTCCAGTGAGCACGCCGACGTTGGTGCCAATGAAGCCGGTGACGCGTTCGATGAGGGTGGAGATGCGCTCGGTCTGCACGGCGTCGAGGCCGATGGCGCTGCCGTAGAAGGCGAGAATCGTGGCCTCCTGGAACTGCTTCACCCGTTCCTCGCGAATGAAGAACCCCTGCTCCTTCTTGTACGTGTGAAGGTAGAGGTCGCCCATGGCCTCGTTGTACCAATAGACGTCGAGGCCGATGGCGTTCATGGCGTCGAGCCGGCCGTGGGCGTTGCTGGAGAGGAAGAAGCCGTGGGTCCGTGACGGGTTGCGGAAGACGATCCGCTTGAGCTTGAGCGAGGGAAGGCGCGTCAGCAGCTCGATGTTCTCCATCAGATTTGGGAAATAATCGATCAGCAGCGTGTCCGCGTCCGGCGGTGCGGCATCGAGCGCCTCGACAATCGTGTGGTATCCGCAGGCGCCCTGGTTCGCCTCAACCTCGCCCTTCAGCGGCCCCGATCCGGCGTGAAGGCAGATCGAGAGATTCGCCATCATGGAGCTCTGGCCCTTTACGGTGAGGCGCATCTTCGGGCGCGGCTCGGTGGAGGCGCGCGGAGGATTCTCGTCGAGGCAACGGTAGAGCGTGCGGGCGCCACCGAGCAGCCGGGTGCGCCGTTTCTGCAATGTCTTGAACTCGGGGTCGGTGAAGGGCGGGGCGCGGAAGATGTCGACCGAGACCATCGGATTGACCACGGGCTGGTCCCCGGGGTTGTAGATCTCGAGCATGATGTTCGTGACCAAGGTCTTCACCGGGTCGAGCAGCACGGCGCTCGTGTGAATGCCGAAGTTGCCCTCGCCCTGGTTGAGCACGACGTAGTGCTCCTTTAAATACATCGAGCAGCTGGTGAGGATGCCGCCGCGCGGCGGGATCGTGAGCGGGGAGGCCTCGCGGCGGGTCTGCACCTTGTCGAGGAAGTTCCGGCCGGCCTCGCCGCTGACGAGACGCTCGAAGCTGCCGCGCTGCAGTTTCGGATTCAACGTGTAGCTCACCTGATGGGTCGTGAGGTAGACGCGTCCCAGGCGGTCGATGCTGATGGTGTTGGGCAGCTTGAGGCGGTTCTCCTTCAAGGCGTCCCAGATCTCGCCGGTGGTGAGCTT
Organism: uncultured Opitutus sp.; assembly: GCA_964406745.1. Classification (GTDB taxonomy): domain Bacteria; phylum Verrucomicrobiota; class Verrucomicrobiia; order Opitutales; family Opitutaceae; genus CAMAXB01. Next base: position 30,087 of record CAYOSX010000011.1, on the reverse strand, counting down.
GGCGGCGGCCGGCGCGTAATAGAGCCGCCCGACGGGGGTGCCGAGACGCAGGAGTTTTTTCCAGTAGGGCGCGTTGGGGAAACTGCCGTCGAAGATGAACGCCTCCGCCTCGAGCACGAGCCGGTTGCCGTCGATGGCGGGCGCTCCCGGCGTGAGCATCTCAATGCCGATGCGTGCGAGGGTGCTGCGCTCGCTGAAACGGAGGGAGGGCAGGATGCTGCGCAAGAACTCCAGCTCCGCCGGATGGCGCGGCCAGAACGCGAGCGTCAGATTGACGCTACGTTCGTCCTTCGGGCGTACGGAGAGAATCTGCCCGTCCTGGCTGGTCCAGAATTGGTCGGCGTTCATGGGTGGGTCGTCGAGCCAACCGCGCGGGGCCGGGGGACTCAAGCGCGCATTGGTTCGGCGTTGCCAAGGAGGTGGGGTCGACTCACGGTGCGCTGTTTGGCGGCAACAAAACCCGCAGTTTCGTTTCCCACTCCTTACATGAAGCTCACACCCTTGGTTTGCTTGATTATCCCGGCGCTTGCCGTGACGGCCCTCTTGCGGGCGCAACCGGCGCCTGCAGCGGCGCCTGCGCCCGAGGCCGCACCTGCTGCCGTCCCGACGTTCACCGAGGCCCAGTTGCTCGAGACGTTTGGCTGGTACATGGGACGCCGGCTAGGCATCGCCGAACTCGGCTTCAGCGCCGAACAAGTCGACGCCATTGTCAAAGGCATCGCACACGCGTCGACCGGAGCGGAAGCGCCGCACGACCTTGAGGCCATCGGTCCGCAACTGGATGCCTACATGCAGCGCAAGCAGACCGAGTACATGGAAAAGGTGCGTGCGCAGAGTGAAACCCAGTCGGCTGCGCTGCTGGCCGAAGCGGCCAAGCGGCCCGGTGCCCAGGTGCTGCCCAGTGGCGTGGTGTTCGAGATCGTCGAGACGGGCACGGGAGAATTTCCCAAGCCAACCGATACCGTGACGGTGCATTACACGGGGCGCCTTGCCGATGGTACGGTGTTCGACAGCTCGGTGCAGCGCGGCCAGCCGGCGACCTTCCGTGTGGATGAGGTGCTGGAGGGCTGGCAGGAAGGCCTGCAGAAGATCAACAAAGGCGGAAAGCTGCGCCTGACCGTTCCCGCGTCGCAAGGCTACGGCGACAACCCGCCCCCCGAAAGCCCGATTCCCCCGGCCGCCGCACTCGCCTTTGAGATCGACCTTCTCGAGATCAACCCGACGCCTGCCCCGGCCGCGCCTTCGGCACCAGAGCCGGCACCCGGCGCCTCGAAGTAGGCGAAAACGACAGGATTTTGTTCGGGCGGGTCCACGTGGGCCCGCCCTTTTTGTTGCCTGTTTGTCACACGGAGCGCGCGGTAAGGGTTTGCGCCGTCCGGGGCATGCGGCCACCTACGGTCTGAGGTGTGCATGACTCCATGAAGATCGCGCTCGTCACCGAGACTTATCCGCCTGAGGTGAACGGCGTGGCCATGACGCTGAGCCGCCTCGTGGGCGGGTTGCGGGCCCGCGGCCACGAGGTCGGGATCGTGCGGCCGCGGCAGGTCGCGGAGCGTTCCGGGGCGGCGGAGACGGAGGCCATTCCATTTTACAAGAGCCTGCGCATCGGGATGCCGGCGACCGGCCGTCTGCGGGCCCGTTGGCGGATCCGCCGGCCGGACCTCGTGCACGTCGCAACCGAGGGTCCGCTCGGGCTCGCGGCGCTGCGGGCGGCGCGGCTGCTGGGTCTGCCCGTTTCCTCGAGCTTTCACACCAATTTCCACGCCTACGGAGGCCACTACGGTCTGCGTGTCCTGCGCGGAGCGGCCCTGTCGTACCTGCGCTGGTTTCACAATCGCACGCGATGCACCATGGTGCCGGCCGGGGATCTGCGCGACCAGCTCGCCGCCCAGGGCTTCCAGCGGCTTTTGGTGATCTCGCGGGGCGTGGATACGGATCTCTTCACACCGGCGCGTCGACGACGCGAGTTACGGGCCCGCTGGGGCGCTGACGACGAAACGCCCGTGGCAGTCTATGTCGGCCGGCTCGCGGCGGAGAAGAACCTCGGCCTTGCGGTCGCCGCGTACCTCGCGCTGCGGGAACGCGAACCGGGGACCCGCTTCGTGCTCGTCGGCGACGGGCCCGAGCGGGCTGCGCTGGCTGAGAAGTATCCTGAATTTCACTACGCAGGCATGCGGAGGGGCGAGGATCTGGCCGCGCATTATGCGTCAGCCGACGTGGGCCTTTTCCCCAGCGTGACCGAGACCTTCGGCAACGTGGTCACGGAGGCGCTGGCCAGCGGCCTCGTGGTGCTGACCTACGACTATGCAGCCGGGCGCGAACATGTCCGCGACGGTATCAACGGCTTTGCGGTGCCCTTCGATGACGCGGGTGCCTTTCTCGCCCGGGCCCGTGCCGTGATGGACGAGCGCGGGCGGTGGCCGGCCTGGCGCGAGGAAGCGCGGCGGACTGCCCTGGGGCTGACGTGGGACGCGATTGTGGACCGGTTTGAACACGCGTTGCGGCAGGCGGCGGGAATTGAAGAGGCTCCCGCCGGTGACCGACGCGGGTAGTCCCGCGAGACTACGCTCAGGCCCGCGCCTGTGCCGGATAGCGTCTCAGGTCGAGCGTATGCCGGCCCTCCGGAGGGAAGTCGATGCGGGGAACGAAGCGCGATTGCCCGACCGTATGAGGCCACGCTTCCCATCGGTCGACGCGGCGCGCGCGGGCCTCGGCCGCGTCGCTTGGTCGATCCGTGTAAGGCTGGTGCTGCGCGTTCCAGACATGCCAACGGGCGGCGGCGAGGACGGAGTGCGTGGTGCGGTCGACCCATTCAAGCAGCAGCGGGGCGTGGACGGGTACGTGGGGATGCAGGGCGGGCGTCAGATAGAACGAGCGAAAACGAATGCCGCACGCCGCCCCGCTGCCGGCCGGGCGGAACTCGCACGGCAACCCGTTTACGAGGAGAAGTCCGCCTTGAAGCCACGCGGCGTGGTCCAGGCGGGCCTCAATGCGATCCATGCTCGAGTCGACCGTTCGTGAAACGGTGCCGCCGTTGGGCGATTCACCGAGCAGCGGCCACGCTTCAAGCGCCTGGCGGAACACGATGGCGCCGGCGAATTCGCCTTCTGGCGAGGGGATGGAGAGGCGCCCGATTTCGGGACAACGCCAGGCGAGGAGCGGACGAAGCCATCCGTAGTCGAAGGGGATGCCGTGGGCGTGCAGGTCGGCGACGATGGCCTGAAGATCCTCTTCGAGAAACGCCGGGAGGAAGAAACGGTCGTGCAATTCACCGCTCCAGCGGATGAAGGGTTCGCGGAAGGGAGAGGCCGCGAGGCGGGCGAGAATGGCGCGAAGGAAGAGGCCGGTCAGGGCGAGTACGCCCGGGTCGGGATGCGTTTCGAACGCGCGAAACTCCACCAGACCGAGGCGGCCGTTTCCGGCGAATGGATTCCAGAGCTTGTCGACACTGATTTCCGCCCGGTGGGTGTTGCCGGACCGGTCCATCAGGAGGTCGCGGAAGAGCAGGTCGAACAAGGCGAGGTTGTGCGGCGTGCCGAACTGTTCCGCGCCGGCGCAGGCGATCTCCAGTTCGTACAATGCCTCAAAGGTCGACTCGTCGATGCGCGGCGCCTGCGAACTGGGTCCGAGGTAGGCGCCGGAAAAAGCGTAGCTGAGCGCCGGGTGATGCTGGAAGTAGCGGATGATCGACGGCAGGAGGGAGGAGTGGAGAAAGAATGGAGAGCTCTCGCCAACCGGTCCGCCGAACACGACGTGGGCGCCTCCACCGGTGCCGGTTTCGCGTCCGTTGAACTGGAATTTGTGCGCGCACAAGCCGACGGCGTGGGCCGTGGTGTAAAGCTCGTCGAGTTGACGCGCGTAATCGCGCCACGTGGCGCAGACGGCGAGGTTGACTTCGATGACGCCGGGGTCTGAGGCGAAGCCGAGGCTCGGCAGTGCTGCATCGGTTGGCGGCGGGTAACCACCGAGCACGCAATCCTTGAGCCGCAAGGCGGTAAGCGTTTCCTCGATCAGGGGGAGAAGGGTAAGGTAGCCTTCGGCCGTTAATGGCGGCACGAAGACGGTGACCGTCCCGTCCTTGCACTCGACCGTCAGGGCTCGTTTGAGCCGATCATCGCCGAGGCGGGCTAGCGGGAGACGCAGGCCGGCGAGGCTGTCACCCGGGATGAGCGTGATCGGACCGTCGCCCAGGACGGACGCCCATTCGTCGCCGACCCAGCCGGCTTCGGTGCGATCTAGCGGCAGCACCGCGCCGATTGTCTGTTCGGGGGCGTCCGCTTCGACGAGGGGCAGCACTTCCCGCCCGGGGCGTCCGAGGTGGGTCGCCAGCGCGCGAGCGGCCTCAAGTGCGAGGGCGGGGGTGTGGCTTCCGGGTTCGCCGTCCGCCTTGAGCAAGGAGGGGTCGCGCCACAAGGCGACCGCGTCGGACCGCCATTGCAAGAGGAGCGTCCATCGCGGCAACGGTTCGCCCGGGTAATGTTTGCCCACGGTTTCGAGCAAGGCGGCGCCGGGTCGGAATCGGGTGATGAACTCGCGTGCAAGGCGGCGTGCGAGGCCGAGTTTCGTCGGACCGAGCGCTGCCGTGTTCCATTCGGCCCCTTCCGGTTTAAGGGGGACGAACGTGGGCTCGCCGCCCATCGTCAGGCGCACGCCGGCGCGGGAGAGGAGCGCTTCGACGGCGTCCCCGCACGTTGCCAGCGAAAACTCAGCCGCATCGGGTGTCGGGGCGTTCATGCTCAGGACAGTTTTTCGACGATCACATCCGTATGCAGCTTTGATGCCGCCGGCATCGCGTCGAAATAGGTGCCTTGGATCGGATTGACGCTTTCGGCCTGGGCGGCGTGTGCGACCGGCACGAAGGCGTCGTTGCACCAGATGCCATGGGTCGGATCGACGGCCTTCCAGCCTGCGCCCGGCAAATAGACTTCCGCCCAGGCATGCATGGCGCCGAGGGATCGATGATTGTCGTCAGCCGGCGCATACAGATAGCCGCTGACAAAACGTGCCGCGAGGCCGACGGTGCGACAGATCTCGCAGAACAACACCGCGAAGTCGCGGCACGCGCCGCAGCCGCGGGCAAGGGTGGTGAGGGACGGCTGGATGCCCCGCTCCTCGCGGCGTTCGTACGCGAGCGTCTGGTAGATGAGCGTGCAGAGTTGGGAGACGAACGAGACCGTCTCGTCGGGCCGGTTGACGAAGTGTGTATTCAGCCAGCGAAGCAAACCGAGGCGCGTTTCTTCGAAGGGGGGAACAAGGTAGACCCCGAGGGCGAAATCGAACACCGGCTCGTAGGCGAACGGGAACTTCACGGCGTAGGGTTTCAGGATGAAGTCGAAGGGGTTGGCATCGAGCGTCTCCACCTCCAATTCGGTGCGGATGCCGAGCGCGTCGGCGCGGTCCCAGAAATGCGCCCAAATGAGCGTGTTGTCGTGCGGGTCGCGCACGGGCATGAGCTTGGCGTCAGGTGAGACATTGAGATTGAAGGATTTCAGCCGGTGAAACGCATCTTCGCGCGGGCGCAGATAGAGAACGTGGCGGGAGAATCCGACTTCGCGGTCGTACTGATAGTGAGTGACGTGGGAAATGCGGAGATGCATGCGGAGGAAACGGAAGGACGGAGGCGTCGCGACGCGGACGCAAAGAGCACGAAGTCTGCCGACAACGAGGCGGTCGCGTCAGGGGGACTCTGTGCGGCCCGCGAGGGGTCGCGATATTTTTCGTGTTTGGCAAAAACCGGCCGCCGCCGTTAGGTCGCGGCCTTCGACATGACGCGCGCCCCCCTTGACGTGAACCTCTATCTCGTGGGCTTCATGGGCACCGGCAAGACCACGATCGGCCGGGCGGTGGCGGCGCGCATGGGGTTCCGTTTGCTCGACAGTGACCAGGAGATCGAAAGAGCCGCGGGGTCTTCGATCGCGGAAATCTTTGCGCAGGAGGGCGAGGCGGCCTTTCGGGCGCGGGAACGCGCGTTCATCGAAACCGGACATCCGGACCGCGGCTGCGTCGTGGCCTGCGGAGGTGGCCTCGTTGTCCAACCGGGCATGCTCGAACTGCTCAATCGCAAGGGAGTGGTGGTATGCCTGCATGCATCGCTCGAAACGATCCTGAAAAGAACCCAGGGCAACCGGTCCCGTCCCCTGCTCAACGTCGACACCGATCCCATGGAGCGCATCCGCGCGCTCTACGCCGCGCGCGAACCGATCTACAAACAGGCGGGATCGGTCATTCTGACCGATGCGCGGCCGGCCTCCGACATCATCGCCCACCTGCTCCGCACCTACCGTCGCGAGGCGGCGGACTGGCTGAGGGCGCATCCGGCCCATGCCCGTTGACCCGGCGGAGCTGCGGAGGCGGCTGGCGGCGCTCGGCTTCGACGACGTGCGCGTCGCCCGCATCGGCCCGGGTGGTGCCCCCGGGGCGGCCGATTTCAAGGCCTGGCTGGCCGCCGGGCACCAGGCTGACATGGCGTGGCTGGAGCGTGGGGCAGCGAAGCGGGCGGACCCCGGGCTCGTGCTCGCGGATGCCCGCTCGGTGGTGATGCTGGGCGTCAACTATTGGAGCGAGGCCGTGCGTCGCCCGGCGCCGGCCGGTCCGCGCTGGGCGCGCTACGCCTTGTATTCGGATTATCACGACACCATCCGCCCGGCGCTGGCCGCGGCGGGCCGGGTGCTGGAGGAACTCGCCGGGATCGGGCCGGAGGATCACCGGTACTACGTCGACACGGGGCCGGTGCTGGAACGCGGCTGGGCCGCCCGCGCCGGCCTCGGCTTCACCGGGAAGAACGCCATGCTGATCTCCCGCCGCTTCGGCAACTGGCTGTTCCTCGCCGCCCTCCTTGTCCGCGCCGACCTCGAGCCCGACGAGCCGGTGAGCCGTCGCGTGCCGTCACCCTCCGAGGGCGGGGAGTCGGCGACGGGGCGGCTTTGCGGCAGCTGCACGCGCTGCCTCGACGCCTGTCCGACGAACGCATTTCCTTCGCCGGGTGTGGTCGACGCGCGCCGCTGCGTGTCCTACCAGACCATCGAGAATCGCGGGGTGATCCCGCGCGCGCTCCGCCCGGGCATCGGCGACCGGATCTATGGCTGCGACACCTGCCTGGAGGTCTGCCCGTGGAACCGGTTTGCCCAGGAAGGACGACGGATGCTGCTCAGCGCCCGCTTCGACCTGCCGGCCCTCACCTTGCGCGAGATTCTCGGGATGACGGCGGAGCGTTTCGCCGACGTATTCCGCCGGACGCCGGTCAAGCGGTTGAAACGAGCGGGGCTTCTGCGCAACGCCTGCGTGGTCGCGGGCAACACCGGGGCGGTCGACTGTATTGACCCGTTGGTGACGCTGGCGCGCGAAGCGGAGCCGGTTGTGCGGGTCCATGCGGTCTGGGCCCTGCGCCGCCTTGGCGCCCTGGGGCGGCTGCGCGAGTTGCGCGCCGGGGAGACCGATCCCCTCGTGCTCGAGGAGTACGAGTACGACGAAACCGCCTAGGCGAAGGCCGCCGCCATGCGCTGGGCGAATGCCGGCGGCGGGCGCACCGGCCGGCCCTGGCGATCGATGAAAGCGTGCAGCGTCGAGCCGGTCGCCAGCAACTCCCCGTCGCGCCGGACCTCGTATTCGAGCCGGATTCGCAGGACGGGTTTCTCGCGCAAGGTCGTGATGATTTCCAGACGATCGTCGTAAAGAGCGGGCTTCACATAGCGTGCGTTGACCTCGAGCACCGGCAGGCGGTAACCGGCTGCCTCCAGCTCGCGGTAGGGGAGCCCTTGTTCGCGCAACAGGGTCGTTCGACCGATCTCAAACCATGGCAGATAGCTGCCGTGGTAAACGACTCCCATCATGTCCGTCTCGGCATAGCGGACGACGACCTCGGTGCGCGACAGAATCATTCCGCAGGCTGCAAGGCGGCGGCCGCGGGCGTCAAACGTTCCCCGTGACAGCCTCGGTGGGACTGAACAGCAGGCGGGCGGAATCCGCCCAGTCGTGGCGCTTTGACCAGGAGCGGCCCGAGTTGCCGAGGCGCCGGCGAAGCTTTTCGTCGCTGATCAATTTTTCGAAAGCGGCGGTCAGCTGCGCGGGATGCTCTGGCGGGACGAGCAGACCGGTGGTGCCGTCGACAACGGCATCGGACACGCCGCCGACCGCATGCGCGACGACGGGCAGGCCGTGCGCGGCGGCCTCAAGGTACACGAGGCCGAAGCCCTCGACGCTGTGACCGTAGTCGATGCTCGTCATCGCGAAGATGTCCGCCCGGTCGTAGACCTGATCGAGTTCCTCGTCGGGAATATCCCCGAAAAAGCGTACGGGGAAATCGCACTCCGCCGCTGAGGCCCGAAGCGATCGTTCGTAGTCGGGCTTGTTACCCTTGCCGACCACCCAGTACTCAATCTGCTCGCGAAACCGCGGAGCAAGTTCGCGCAAAGCCTGCAGGGTGAGATGCTGGCCCTTGCGCGGATGCAGGCGCCCCACCGTCAGGATGACGATGCGGCCGCGCGTATCATGGGGCGCCATGTTGACGACCGCGAAATCAGAGCGGAGCGCTCCGGGCGTAAGCAGGATCTTGTCCTTCGCCTCCGGGAAGTGGGTGCAGAGCAGGTTGCGCGTGTAGTTGCTCAACACGCTGATCCGCGATGCGTAGCGGATGAGTTTCCGGGCAAACGGGCGAATGAGCGGATTGCGATGGAAACGCAGGATCTCGGAGCCGTGGAAGGTAAGCACGAGCCGTTTTGGCCTGAAGGCGTGGAAGTGCTGCAGCAGCATTAACGCGAGCATGGGGCCCGGTTCAGGCAGATAGACGGTCGCGTAACGGAGCTTGCGCCGGGCGAGGATCAACTGGAGTCCCAGCTTGATCTGGCAGGTGAAATCGTGGGTGCCCTTCACCGGCATGCGGTGCATGCGGAAAGGCCACGACTTTTCCTCTCCTTTGGGAGCGGCTTGGGCCCACACCTCGACGTTGAATCCCAGATCGGCCGTGGCCTTGGCGATCTCCTCGGTGAACGTCGCAATCCCTCCGCGTTTGGGGAAGAATTCGTGCGTAATTAAAAAGACCGAGTTCGCCGGCGACGATGCGCTCATGAAGGTGTTGGGGTTTTTACTAAGGCCTTGCAGTTGAGACGCAAGCCTGCCGATTGGGGACAGGCCCCGCACGGCTTTGCTCCAACAACCGCCTGAAAAGATCGAAACAATCGGGTAAAAACGGTGGGAACAAGTGTCCGGCCGACCTGACCCAGAGCGCTCAGCCGATGCCTCCGCTTTGCGGGAGCACCCTTGGCCTCTGCGGCGCCGGGGCAGGCCTCGGACCGCTTCCAAGAATAGCGTTTACATCGAAAAGCCCGCATCTTACTACCCGATCAATCATGGCAGATGCAGTTCTTAACGGCCAAGGCTCCAGTGCTCCGTTTTCGGTTCCCGTAAAACCCTTCTCAGCTGAAGATGAATCCGCGCTTCGCGAGTCGCTGAAACGGTGCTCTCCGGCCACGATTGAGGCTGCCATCGCATATCGTAAAACACTTGAAGCCAGCCACTTGCCGGCAATCATCATCGGTGTTATCGAGCGTTTCGTCGAGCCCGATTTACGGGCCAAGCTGAAGGAAGCCGACGACGAATTGCGCCTGGTCGAGGATCTGGGCATCGACTCGCTCACGATGATGGAGATCGTGATCCTCGTTGAAGACGTCACGCAGCTGCAGATCAACAACGACGAACTTCGCAATCTTCGGTCCGTCGGTGATGTGAAGATCTTCATCGACTGCAAGGTGCGCGGACTGCCCTCTCCGAAGCCGACCAAGTTTCTTCCGATTGAGCAGATTCTCTCGATCATGCCGATCCAACCGCCGTTCCTTTTTCTGAACGAGGCGTCCATCAACGGGTCGGGAGCGCAGGGAAAGTACAAGATCACGGGACAGGAGTTTTTCCTTCAGGGGCATTTCAAGGACAACCCCGTCATGCCTGCGTCCATGATGTTGGAAGCCCTTGGCCAGCTTGCCGTGTTGTTCCTTCTCGAAAGCTCTTCGGCCCCTGAACGCGGTAAGGCGGTGGATCCGACGAAGATTTTCTTCACGTCGTGCGAAGGCGTGCGTTGCCACCGTATCTGTCGTCCCGGCGATTTGCTCACGCTCTCCATCAAGCCCAAGCGCACCAAGCTGCCCTTGGCGACCTTCGAAGGCTCGATTCGCGTCGGGCAGGAGAAGGCGGCGATGGTCGAGGAGATCACCCTGACCTTCGCTTATGCGGAAAGTCCGTCGTTGGCCGAGGTGAACGGCGCGCCGAAATCCGCCAACGGCGAGGTGATGGTTCAGACGCCGCTGGTCGCCGCGTTCCGGGCCTGATCGAATCAAGGATACCGCGTTGACCGCGGGCCCCGGACTCCGCTTCATGAGTCCGGCTGGACACTGCCTTGCCGGCCCCGGGCCTCGTGGCTCCGCCGGCATTTTTATTCACCCACCCGGGTCATGCCCAAAGTCTTCATCACCGGTCTCGGATTCATCACCAGCATCGGCAACGACGCCGCCACCGTCACGGAAAGCCTGCGCACGCTGCGTCACGGCATGGAGGCTTACCCGCCGTTTCAAAAACCCGAGATCCCGGTCAAGGTGGCGGCGCCGGTGAAGGGATTCGACACGGAGTCGATGGATCCCGAGGACTGGACTTACCCGGCCCGTTACCGCGTGAAGCGCGAGTTCTTGCGCAGCATGGGGCCTCACGGTCTCTACGCGTATTGCGCGCTGACCCAGGCGATCGCCGACGCCGGTCTTTCGGAGGCCGATGTTTCCAACGAGGACACCGGGTTGTTCGCCGCCTCCGCCGGGTCGCCGCATCTGCTGACCTATTTCGTCCAGAAAATGAATACACAGGGAGTCATGAAGTGCTCCCCACTGGGCATCGTCGCCTCGATCGCCGGGACCGTGCAGTTCAACCTGGTGGCTCATTTTCGCATCCGTGGCGCTTCAACGGGATTCGCCTCGGCCTGCGCCTCGTCGTCACATGCGCTTGGATACGCCTTCGACGAGATCGTCCTGGGACGGCAGCGGCGCATGTTCGTGGTCGGCGCCGAGGATGGAAACGTGGAGACGATCCTTCCCTTCGCCGGCATGCGCGCACTCTCGCTCAACCCGGATCCCGATACTGCCTCGCGCCCCTTCGATGCGCAGCGCGACGGTTTCGTCGGCACCGGAGGCGCCACGGTGCTGGTACTGGAGAGCGAGGAGGAAGTCGCCCGGCGCGGTGCGAAGCCCTACTGCGAGGTCGCCGGTTGGGGTCAGGCGTCGGACGGTCATAATGTGGCCATTTCGCATCCCGAAGGCACGGGCCTGCGCAATGCGATGGACCGAGCCCTCAAGGCTTCCGGCGTGGCACCCTCGGAGGTCGCCTATGTGAACGCGCACGCGACCTCGACCCCGATTGGCGATGTCTCCGAGGCCCGGGCTCTGCGCGCGGTGTTCGGTCCGTCCGGCGCGCGCCCGGCCGTCAGCTCCACCAAGGCGTTGACGGGACACGGGCTCTCCCTGGCCGGGGCGATGGAAACCGGGTTCTGCGCCCTCGCGATCCGTGACGGCTTCACGCCGGGTTCGGCGCACATCACGCGCATCGATCCGGAGGTCGCGGACCTCAACATTCCCCTCGAGACCCTGCCCGTGCGCCCGGCGGTCGTGCTCAACAACAGCAGCGGATTCGGCGGCGCGAATGTCTGCCTCGTGCTGCGGCAGGTTGTGTGACGTGCCTCCGCTTTCCCAACTCCACCCGACCGCGTTCGTGACCGGCGCCTCCGGGGGGCTGGGGCGCGCGTTTGCGGAGATGTTGCTTGAGGAAGGGGTGCGGGTGTGGGGCACCGCGCGCGATGTGCAGCGGCTGGCGCCTTTGTCTGCGCGAACGGGTTTTGTCCCCGTGGCCTTTGATCTGAATGATCGACCCGCAGCCTTGCGCGCCTGGGACGGCGCCTTCGCGGAGGCGGGCGGTTTCTCGGTGCTCGTCAACAACGCCGGATACGGATTCTTCGGCGCCTTCAACGAGCATCCGTTCGAGGCGTGGCAGGCGCAGTTGGATTCGATGCTGGGCACCACGCTTGCCCTCACCCATGCGGCCGTGCGCGACATGCTGGTGCAACGCCATGGCGTCATCGTCAACGTGTCCTCCCTCGCGGCCGAGTTCCCCTTGCCGTACATGAGTGGCTATAACGTGGCGAAGGCGGGACTCTCCGCATTCAGCGAGAGTTTGATGGTTGAAACCGCCGGCACGGGGCTCACGGTCGTCGATTTCCGTCCGGGCGACTTCCGCACCGGATTCAACCAAGCCATGTCCTCGCCTTCCGCCACCTCCCCGTCGTCGTCTCGCCGTGCGCGGGCGTGGCAGACGTTGGAAGCCAACCTGCTCGCTGCGCCTCCGCCGGGCCGGGCGGCGCGCGATCTGCGGCGCGTGCTGGCGTCTCCCCGCAGCGGCGTCGTGAGGTCCGGCACGTTCTTTCAGGCGCGCCTCGCTCCGTTGCTCGCGCGCATGGCACCTCTGGCGTTGCGTCGCGCCGTCGCGTCGCGCTACTTCGGAGTCGCCTGACCCCGTGGCCAAGCTTCGCATCCTCATTCTTACTTCCAGCACCGGCGGCGGTCATGATGCCCGCGCCGAGGCCTTTGCGGAATGGTGTTTCCAGCTTTACCGGCACCAGGTTGATGTGCGCATCGAACACATGCTGGAAAAGTCGTCGGTCGTGAACCGTGGCGGCGTCAATTTCTACAACTGGATCCAGCGAAAGATGCCGATGCTGCACACCGCGTTCTACGCGCTGGTCGAGTGCCTCAGTGTGCTGAACCGGCGGTCGGTCAAGCTCGGCCGGCGGTTCTACCTGGAGGTGCTGCGCGAGTACCGGCCGCATCTCGTCTTCAGCGTGCACGATTGCCTCAATCGGGGTTACTTCCAGCTCGCGCGCAAGGTGCTCGGCGCGGACCGCGTGCGTTGCGCGACGTATTGCGGCGAGTTCTCCGGGGGCTGGGGCTACTCGGTGAACTGGGTGGAGCCGACGGTCGACCTGTATTTCTCCCGCACGCCGACGGCGCGCGATTACGCGGTGAAGAAAGGCATTCCCCCGGAACGCACGCGTGTTCGGGGCCACCTCATGCGCCCGCGCTCTCACCTGGAAGTGATGAGCCGGGAGGAGCGGATGGCCTATCGCGAGAAGAAGCTCGGGTTGCGGCCGGACCTGTTCACCGTCTTTCTCGCGACCGGCGGAAACGGGGCGAACAACCATCTCGCGCTTCTGCCGGTGCTCCTGCGTCTGGCCGACCGATGCCAGGCCATTGTCATCTGCGGACGGGACAAGGAGACCTATCACGAACTCATTCACTGGCGCGCCAACCATCCTGAGTTCAACTGCTACGTGGAAGGCTACTCCGAGACCATGCACCTGTTCATGCAGGTGAGCGATATCATCGTGACCCGCGGCGGCACGACCACGTGTGCGAAGGCCCTGCACTTCCGGTGCCCGATTGTCTTCAACGCCTTCGGCGGCATCATGCCTCAGGAATCGCTCACGTGGAAATTTTTCCAGAACGGGGCCGGCTCGGAGAAGATCGAGCGCGCTGAGGATTTCGATGCGCTGCTTGGCCGGTGGCTTTCGCCGGCGGACGGCTTCGATGAGTATCGCGATAAATTCATTCAGCTTCGGTACGAGGAGGATCCCACCATCCTCATCGAGGAGGTGGTGGGTCTGGCGCAGGAGGCGGCGGAGTGTCGGCTGACGCGCCGGCCCTTTCCTCCTTCCAACGGCAACGGCCGGCACTAATCGCTTGGCCGGCGGCATTTGCCCGCGCAAGCTCCGCGTACGTGTCGTCCCGACCGCCCACCATCGCCTACCTGTACACGACGTTTCCCAAGTCGACGGAAACGTTCATGCAACGCGAGGTGATTGCCATGCTCGGCCTCGGCGTGCGCCTGCGCATCTATTCGCTTTGGGGCGGCGGAGGGGTGTTTGCCGGCCAGAAGGTCGAGAAGTTCTCGATGTGGCGTCTGCTCGAATTGCTTTGGCTGATCCCGTGGGTCGCCGTCACGCGCTGGGATGTTTTCGGGGTCTTGTTGAAAGGCCTGTTCACGCGCCGGCCGCCGGGATGGTTGAACTTCTGGGAGAACATGCTCGGGGCGGGCTTCGCCGGGGTCTATTACCACGCCTTCCGGCGGGATGCGCCCGATCTCGTGCACGCGGCGTGGGGCGGGGCGCCGGCGACGGCCGCATGGATCCTCAACAAGCTGAACGGGCACCCCTACACTGCCGCTGCCCATGCCTATGATCTCTACGAGCATGGCGGAGACTGGTGGCTCCGCGAGAAACTTGCCGAAGCCAGGGTCATCCACACCTCAACGGAGATGGGCGGCCGGACCCTGCAAGAACGAGGCCTGCCTTCTGCGCGCGTCCAGGTGATCCGACGCGGCCTCGACGTCTTCCCTCCCTTCAAGGCCCTGCGCACACCGCGAGCGCCGCTTCGGCTGCTGGCGGTGGCCCGGTTGGTGCCCAAGAAAGGGCTTCGTCATCAGCTTCGCATTTACGCCGCCTTGCGCGCAGCCGGGCTTCCGTTTGAGGCAAGGATCGCGGGTGAAGGCTCCCTTCGCGGGGAACTGGAGCGCATGGCGCGCGAACTGGGCGTTGACGACCGTGTGCGCTTTCTCGGCCACCAATCGCAGGCCGAGGTCGCCACCCTGTACGCCTGGGCCGATGTGTTGCTGCACACGGGCATCGTTGCCCCCAGCGGTGATCGCGACGGTCTGCCGAATGTCATTCCCGAGGCAATGGCGGCCGGCGTGCTCGTCGTGACGTCGCCCGTTGCCGCTACGATCGAAGCGGTGCACGATGGCGTGAGCGGCTTTGTGGTTCCGGTCGAGCGGCCCGCGGCGTGGGTGGAGGCACTGCAAGTGCTCTCGACCGACGACGCCCTGGCCGGGCGCCTGCGCGGGGCCGCGCGACGCTGGGTTGAGGAGGAGTTCGACGCCCATCGCAACGCGGCCCGTCTTCACGCCTGCCTGCTCGAGGCTGCTCGCCGATGATCTGGTTCGATATCACCAAGGCGGGGCCATCCGGCCATCGCTCGGGCCTCTCCCGGGTCAGTGCACGCCTGCGTGAAGAACTGGGCCCGGCGGCCCGACCCGTCTCGTGGGGCGACTGGAATCGCGGCGCCCTCGCGGGTGACTGGTTTTTCACGGCCGAGCTCTTCTCGGAGTCGGAGCGTCCAGGTTGGTGGGATTTCCTCCGGCAGCCGCCCTGCCGCCTGGCGGCCGTTTTCCACGACGCCATCCCGCTTCGCCATCCGCACATCACGTGGCCGCAGAGTGTGTCACGGCATCCTGAATACATGAAGATGCTCGCGCATTTCGACCGGGTCTTCGCGGTCTCGGCGGCGAGCCGGGAGGAATTGCTGGGCTTCTGGCGCTGGCAGGGTGTGACCCCGAAGGGCGAGGTGGAGGTGCTTCCTCTGGGGGCCGATTTCAACGGGGCGCCGCGGGTGGGCGGCCGGCGGGTGCCCCCTGAGCCGGTGCTGCTCACGGTGGGCATTATCGAGCCGCGCAAGAACCAGCTCTTTCTCCTGGAGCGTTGCGCGGAGCTGTGGAGCGAGGGGCTTGCGTTCGAGCTCCACCTCGTGGGGCGCGTGAATCCGCATTTTGGCCCACCCATCCTTGCGCGCGTGAAGGCCCTGCAGCGGGATCATCTCGGCCTCGTCTACCATGCCGCAGCGAGTGATACCGTGGTGGCCGGCCTCTACGCCCGTGCGCGCGTTTCCGTGTTTCCGACGATCGCAGAAGGGTGCGGGCTGCCCTTGCTGGAGTCCCTGTGGATGGGCGTGCCCTGCCTGTGCTCGGACCTGCCTGTGCTCAGGGAGAACGCCGCCGGGGGCGGATGTCTGGCTGCCCCCCCGAACGACCCCGACGCGTGGCGCGCCTTGTTGCGACGGGCGCTGGTGGACGATGACCTGATTGGCCGGTTGACGGCGGAAGCGCAGGAGCGGGCCTTGCCTCGCTGGTCGGTCGCAGCGGAGATGATCCGGGAGCGGCTTGGTTGAGACAGGGCGCCGCGGGTGCCGCGGATGGCTCAGACCTTCTTCACTGCGTACGCCATGGCGTCGGCGATGCGCTCGAGTTGTTCCTCGGTGTGCATCGCGGAGATGGCGGTACGGATGAGGTCCTTGCCGGGAGGGACGGCCGGGGCGATGGACATGACGGTGAAGATGCCTTTTTCCATCAGGGCCTGCCAGAAGCGGTAGACGATCTCCTTGGAGCCCAGAACGATCGGCACCGCGGGCGTTTCACTGCCCCATGTGTCGAGGCCGAGTCCTTTCAGCATATCGCGGTAGCGGCGGGTGTTCACCCACAACCGTTCGAGATGTTCCGGCTCGCTTTGCATGAGCTCCAGCGAGGTCTGGGCGCAGGCAGCCTGGCCGGGGCTCAACGCGGCGCTGAAGATCGTCTGCTTGGAATTGGTGCGCAGGTACTCGATGACTTCGCGCGAGGCGGAAACAAACCCGCCGGTGCTGGCCAGCGACTTTGAGAGGCTTCCGCAGACGATGTCGACCTTGTCGTTGAGACCGAAATGATCGACCGTGCCGCGCCCCTGGTGACCAAGAACCCCGAAGCCATGGGCGTCATCCAGCACGGTGAAACAGCCGTATTCATCGGCCACCGCCATCATCTCGGGCAAACGGGCCACGTGACCTTCCATCGAATAGACTCCCTCGATGATCAACATCTTCGGGGCGCGCGATTCAACGCTCGCCGCCACCTCGCGCAGATCGACGGGGTTGTTATGCGAAAAACGCTCCACCGTGGCCATGGACAGGCGGATGCCATCCCACAGGCAGGAATGGATGTTCTTGTCGGCGAGGATGACGTCTCCTTTCTGGGCAAACGAGGCAACGCTGGAGAGGCACGACAGGTATCCGGCGGCGTGCACATGACAGGCTTCGCGGCCGAGGAAAGCGGCCAGGCGCTCTTCAAGTTCGAGGTGGTAGGCGCGGGAACCGTTGGAGGTGCGGGCCCCCGTGGTGCTTGTGCCCCACTTGAGCATCGCGGCGCGTCCGGCCTCGATCACCTTGGGATGGAAGGAAAACCCCAGGTAGTCGTTGCTCGAAAGCATGATCATATCCTTCCCGTTCAGGCGGATATGAGTGCCATGCTGTTCCTCGATGGCGTGATAGAACGGCGCATACTTCAGCCGCATCTTGGTGGCGTAGTCGTCGCGGCAGCGGTCGAGCAACGCCTTCTTGTTTCTCGAGAACAGAGGGAACGCCATGGAGGGGGCAGATGTGGCCTAGAGGGCGAGAGTTAGCAAATCCAAAGCGGGTTTTGCCGGGGGAGGTCGATGTCTCAACGACGGGCCAGGGACCGGGCCCAGCGGGTCAAATCGTCGGCGTAATCGTTCCACGTTTTGAACGTCCGGCGGCGGGCTTCCGCCCGCAAACGCTGGTGTTCGTCGGGATGGGTGAGCACACGGTCGATGGCCGCAGCAAGGTGCGGAGCGTCGACGTCGTCGAGGGCAAGACACCCGCCTCCCCGCGTCGACTCGCCCAAGGCACCGCGCTTCGAGCAGATGCAGGGTTTGCCGTGGCGCAGGCTCTCCAGCACGGGAAGGCCAAAACCTTCGATCAGCGACGGGTAGACCGTGAACGTGCAGTCGCGGTATGCCGTTACGAGGCCGGCTTCGTCGACGGGGCCATCGTAAACCAGGTCGCGTCCAGCCGCCTGAAGGGCTCGGATCTGCTGCAATGCCGCGCGTCCGGTTTGCGGATGAGCAAGACCGACAAGCCGCAACCGAAACCTGCGACCTTCCGTCCAAAGCCGCTCACAGGCCGCAAGCAGGGCGAGGTGGTTCTTGCGCCCTTCGATTGTACCGACCGAGAGCACGGTGGGTGGATCGGTGCGTGCGTGGGGGGCCTCGCTGGCTTCGGCCAGCGGATCGAGACCCAAAGTGACAGGAGGCGGGTTGGGCACACCCGCCCAGCGCCAAAAGCCTTGCAGACAGGCCTTCGAGTCCTCGGACACCGCCGCCACGCCGTCGAAGCGCGCGAGTTCGTGCAAATAGGCGGGAAAGCGGGCGACCGTTTTCGAAGGCGAGAGCTCGGGAAACTTGAGCGCAATCGCGTCGTGAAACACCGCCACGCGCGGCCCGGAAACCCGCTCGTCGAGCAGGGGAAGGGCCGCGGTGGTTGCCGCGGAGAAGACCTCCGGAACGAGCAGCAGGTCGCCTTCGGGGAGCGCGGGCGTGCGCCGGGCCAGCAGGCGCGAGCCGCGTCCGGCAAGGCGCGCAGCGAGTGGCCAGCGCGCCCCGCGCCCTCCGGCGGGATCGTTGCTCTCGAGGTTCTCCGTTTCCCATGTCTGTAGCGGACGCCAGGTGCGTTGATACGGATCGTGACAGATCGCGGTGACCGACCCGGCCTCGTCCAAGGCGCGCCACAGGGAGCGGCAGACGCGTTGGATGCCCGTGCGGGCGCGGGTGTGGCTGGTGTGGGTCAGGTCGAGCAGGATCATTTCCGCGCGATCGTCAGCATCGGTGCCGGCTCGAAGCGTACGGACCACAATGCCCAGCCATACCATTCCCGGATCCGGGGCCGGCTGAACGAGCGGACTTCGACGGAATGCGGGAATTGCAGCACCAGTTTCACCGGGCCTTTCCGGGCGTTCCAGAGGTCACGCGGAATGCGAAGCGACATTTCTGCGCGGTGGCTCACGCTCACCTGACCGAGCGGTTGTCCATCAAAGCTCACGACCGCCGTCTGCACGGTGGGCAGGTCTTCGCCACTGGTGTTCGCCTCAGCCTCAAAGATGACGGTGACGTCTGTTTCCGATGGAGCCGCGACGAGGGAGAACACCACCTCGCGACGATCGGTCCACGCAACATCGACGTTGCCCACGCTGAGCCCGCGAACGACGTGGCGGAATCCGCCCGCGGCACGGCCGAAGTGCCAGACCGTTCCGAGCGGATTGACGGTCGGGGGGCGGTCGAAGATGGCCAGGGTGCTCGTGATCGGATACCCGCCTTCGCCTTGTTCCGCCACCCACCAGACGCTCGCCTTGTCCTCGGGATTCGGCCCGAGGTGCGCTACGTCGTGGCGTTCGCCGAACATGAAATTCCAGGTCGGCACCGTGTGGAAGGGGAACTTGCGCCGCTTCAACTCGAGGGCGACGGACGCGGCCTCGGGCCAGACGTGATGTTCGAAGGAAAGCAGCACGGGCTTTCCCGGCGGCAGATCGCTCAGCGCAGCCACGATCCCCTGGCGGATGACTTCGCCCGTGGCGGAGGGATCCATGCGCGAAGGCCCGGCAGACCAGGTGAGCGCCACGGCGGCGATCACGCACACCGCCACGTTCACCGGGGCCGGCAGCCGGCCTTCGAGCAGCCATGCGACGAAGCCGAGCGCCAGCGCCAGCGCGAAGAACTGGACACCGTGGTAGAAGTATCCATTAAAATAATACATAGGACCGGCCTGGGCCACGGCCCAGAGCACGCAGAGTGCGAGGGCGGCGACGAGGAGCACATGGCCCGTCCGGAGAAAGCGAAGGCGTTCCGCGTCGAGCCGCCCGCGCAACGCATGTCCGATGCACGGGGGCAGCACGAGGATGAGCAGCCAGGCCGCGACGGGTGCTGCATGACTGGTAAAGAAACGCGCGGTTTCGGGACCGAGTTCCGCCAGCACGGTCTCCTGGGTGGTTTCATACGTGGCGAAGGAGGCGACGTAGAGCAGTCCCTGGAGGAAGGATTTGCTGTCTCCGGTGTTGACCAGAAACCGGCGCACGATGGTGGCCACGTTGCTTTCGAGGCCGCGGGTCAGCAGGTCGACGGCGATCGGTGCGAGAAACGGCACCGCGCACACGGCGCCGATAAGCAGCGTCCGGCGGTGCATCTTCACAAGGTCGCGCCATGCCGGCCGGCCCGCGTCGAGTCGCAGGTGATGCCACGCCAGCGCAAGCGCGAGTCCCCCGAGGGCACCAACGAAAAGGGTCTGGGCCACATGCCCGTGGAACAGGAATCCTCCCACGACGACCAGGAGAGGCAGGAAGCGAATGCGTCCGCTCGCCACCAGCGTGGCCGTGACCAGAAAACAGATGAACGGCATCAGCAGCACGTGCGGCGGCCAGATGCTGACGAAGGCGCCGTAGATCAGGGAGAAGTGGAGCGTGGCCGCGAGCAGGGCGAGCGGCAGCCAGGCCTGCCAGCGCAGGGCGTGGGCGAGCAGGGCGAGGGCGATCGCGAGAAACAGGCTCTGCACGAGCATGCCGGCGACGAGGTGTGCGTTGTGCGGCGAAGGCACCACCCCGAGTCCCTCATACAGGATCCATTCGCCCAGTGCGTAGACGTAGAAGAACGCGGGACCCGGGTGGTTGAACTCGAAGCGCGAGTAGTTCCCGTAGAGCTCGCGCAGGTGCTTGGCGTTTTCGATCTGGATCGCGTTCACCGCCGGGTCGCCCTGCTCGAGCGTCGTGGTCTTGAAATACAGATCGAAACCCGCCGCCCCGAGGGCGACCGCCAGCCCAAGCGTGATGGCTGCGACGAGCCAGACGAGGGGATGGCGTGACGAAGGCTTCTCCATGAAGATCGTTCAGATGGACCCGAAACGGGCACGGGCTCAATGGCGTTTTTGGCAGAGGTCCTCGTGCGGTGCCCGCCCCGGGGGCGGTACGTCACCAACTTGCGATGACCTCGAGCCGGCGGCGGTAGCGGGCGCCGATTGCCTCCGGGGAGAAACGCTCCTCGATCGTTCGTCGCGCGGCCGCCCCGAGACGTTCGCCCAAGGAGCGGTCTTCGAAGAGGCGCTTCATCCACTCGGCTGCGTGCCCTGCGTCGGGCTCCGCCCAGGTCTGCCCTTTGGCGTACGGGCCGTGGCTGCGCTCCAGCGTGACGAGTTGGCAGCGAACGGGTGCCCCATTGGTGGCATCGAGAAACTCGGCGGTGGCCGACCAGTCGGTGGCGATCACCGGCTTGCCGAGGTACATGCATTCGGCAATGGCGAGGCCAAACCCTTCGCTTCGGTGCAAGGACACGAAGCAGTCGCAGGCGGCCTCGAGCCGGTAGACGTCGTGGCGCGAAAGCGTGTCGGTGAGGATCACCGTACCTGGCAGATCCGCCACGGCCTCGCGGAGGTCGGCGAGGTCGGCCTCGTTTCCTCCAACGTTGTGCACCTTGACCACAAGCGCCGCGCCGCGTCCGGCGAGTCCGGAGGCGCGGAAGGCTTCGATGACGGCAGCCGGGTTCTTGCGCGCGGAGTAGCTGTTGAGGTCGTAGAGAAACAGGAAGAGGTACGTGTCGGCAGGCAGACCGAAGCGCCGGCGCAGCGCGTCCGTCGCTTCCTCCGGCCGCGCAAAACGGATCGCGTGCGGCATCGCGATCACCGGCACGGGCGATTTCAACGCGATCGCCTGCCGCACGAATTCGCTCGGGCACCAGACTTCGTGCACGTACTCGAAGGCGTTCATCCACCCGTCGGGAAACTCCGGCAGCTCCCACGCCCAATAGCCGATGGTGTACTTACCCGCGCGAAAGGAGGCCCCGTGGTGATGGTCGACATCGCGCATCGCCGGCGGGTCGAGGTGCACGATGTTGACCGGATTCGGATTCTCCCCCTGAAGGCGGGACGCGTAGGTGGTGTCGCCCTGCGGATTCTTGCAATGCAACTTCAGGGGCACGAGGGCGGTCGGCAGGCCGGCGGCATCGGCGGCGCGCACCATGCAACGCGCGGACTCGCCGACGCCGAGATCGGCGGTGAGGAAGCCCACGATGTTGATGCCGAGGCGCGCGTGCTTGCGCGCAAAGTCCGCGGAGTAGGCCCCGTGGCGGTGGGCAAAGTCGAAGCAGGTTTCCCCGTCGATCTCCACGCGGGAGATCCGCATCTGGCGATTGCGGTTCTGGGCGCGAAACCGTTGCAACGTGCCCGAGAGCGGGAGGCCGGCGGTCACACGTCCCAGCCACGCGAGCAGATTGGTCAAACCCGCTCCCTGCAGCGTCAGTCGGAGCGATGTGCCATGAGTCGCGTCGCCCGCGCCGAGGCGAAAGGCGACGCGGAACGGACCCGGCTGTGCCGGCGCCACGGTGGCTTTCTGGTCTCGCAGACGCAGGGCCAGGCGCAGCAGGCCGGCCTCGAGGCCGTGCACGTCCGGATGCCGTCGCCATTCGCCATGCACGACGACCTCATGGGCGCCCTCCATGGGTGGCAGGTGAATCGACGCGCGCTCGCGAACGAAGGCGGAGTCCGGGGCGAAGTCGTCGAAAAACAAGCCCTCGTGACGCGAGCGCCGACGGGGTGTGGGGGCGGTTGAGGAAAGTGGCTTCAAGACGCGCGCCCAGTTGTTGGGGCGGCTCGCTTTCTTGCAAAACTATTTCCGACACCACGCTTGCGCCGCCGGGAGGCGGTGCGCACAAACGACTTCGCTTCAACGGAACGTTCCCCTTCCGTCTCATGGGTCCCGCTTTTTCTTATCCCCGCTGCACTGCCGCGACTTGGCTGCGTGTGGCCGCCCTCTGCGCCGTCTCGGCCTTCGTGTGCGTGGCGCACTATGGCTGGTGGTCGGCCGAGGCGTGGCGCCAGCCAACGGGTTACTCCGGGGATGCGCTCGAGATGCTTGCGCGCATCAAGGCGGCATCGGAAGGCGACACCTGGCCTCTGCTTCCCCAACGAATTTCCCGGCTCGGTGCTCCCTTCGGCGCCGACTGGAACGATTATCCGGCCTCCGACAAGGTGCTCGTGCTGGCACTCGGCGCGGTGGCGCGCGTCATCGGTCCGATTCCCGCCTCGAATGTCGGGCTGGTGCTGGCGCAGATCTCCGCGGCCCTCGCGTTCTACGCGGCGATGCGTCTGCTCCGGCGCCGCCGGGAGTGGGCGTTTGCCGGCGCCCTCCTCTTTGCCTTCGGGTATCACACGTTCTCGCGCGGGGTCGGGCACATGATGCTGACGTTCACGTGGACCGTGCCGCTGGCCCTTGTCACCTGCTGGCTGGTGGCGCGAAGCCGCCGCCTGCATTGGCGCAACGCCGCCGGGCTGACCTGTCTCGCGGCTTCGGTCGTGCTCGGCATGAGCATGCCGTACTACCTTTTCTTTTTTCTGCAGCTTCTGTTCTGGGCGCTCGTGGCGCAGGCGTTTGGACGCCGCCGCTGGGAAAACCTGCGCGTCGGGGTGGCGTGTCTCGTGCTCGCGTTCGCGGCCTTCTTCGCCATGCACGCCGAGGTCTGGCTGTACTCCGCCGAGAGCGGCGCGCGACCGCTCCTTTCCCGAAATTTCGCGGGCACCGAACGCTACGCGCTGAAGCTCGTCGAGATGGTGATCCCCCCTGCCGATCACCGCTCGGGTCTGCTCGGCTTCATGGGCAACCGTTACGGGCGATGGGTGGACTGGCGCGGGGAGCCGTTGCTCCCGTATCTGGGTCTGGTGGGTATCGGCGGGCTGGTCTGGCTGCTGCTGGCGTCGCTGCGCCGCATGTTCCGCGACCGGGCGCCGCCGGGCGACTTCCTTCAGGTGTTGTGGATATTTGGATACACCACGGTTGGAGGACTGACGAGCATCGCCGCGCTCTATCTCAGCCTGCAGATTTTCCGCGCCTCTAACCGGGCGACCGTCTTCATTCTCGCAATCGTGCTCGCGTTCGTGGTGGGGCGACTCTCCCGGCTCACGCGCGGCTGGCCGCCGGCCGCGCGGGTGGCGGCGGCACTTGCCCTCGTCACGCTGGGGTTGCTCGATCAGGTGCCCAAACCGCTTCCGGCTGCAACACGCACGGCGATCGCGGAGCGCGTCGCTATGGACAGGGAGTTCGCCCGCGAGCTGGAGGTGGCCCTTCCGGCGGGGGCGATGATTTACCAGCTTCCCTCCATCGGGTTTCCCGAGATCGTGCCGCCGCATCGACTGGAGGACTATGAGCACTTCCGAACCTATGTGCATTCGGAGACGCTTCGGTTCAGCTACGGCGCCCCGAAGTTCCGCGCCAGCAGCCGCTGGCAGCGGGACCTCGAAGAAATGCCGTTGTCCGAAGTGCTCCCCCGACTCGAGTCGTATGGCTTTGCCGCCCTTCACATCAACCGGCGGGGCTATCCGGACGGGGCGCAGTCGCTTTTGGATGAACTGGACGCCTTGGGCCGGACGCGCCGGCTGGAATCCTCCAATCAAAACCAGGTCGTGGTGCTGCTCGATCCACAGTCTCTGCCCAGGCTGCCCTTGGCCAATACCTGGACGCTCGGTTACGGCTGGCAGAATTGGAGTCCCCGCCCGGGCCGCGTGTATGACCGCAGCGTGCGATGGAGTTACGCCGATGCGGCGTTGGGCTATCAAAACCCGTACCCACACCCCATCAGGGCGTCCGTCGATCTGGTATTGAGCGGGGCCGGGCCACGGGAGATTGAGATCAGCTTGAACGGGCAACGCGTGCACACCGGTCCATTTGACGACGCTCCCAAGGCGGTGCCGCGCCTCGACCTGGTCCTGCGGCCGGGTTACAACCGCCTGGACTTCAGCACCCCTCAAGCGCCCGCGTATCCGGCCGGTGTGCGTGCGGAGCCGAAGGTCGCCATCGGCCTTCGCGAGGTGTCGCTGACCATCGATCCGGCCTCGCTGTCTGCGGGCGGAGGGTAGCCGACAGGGGGCGCGGTCAGCTCCGGTAGTCCGCGTTTTCGCTCACATATTCGTGCGTGAGGTCACCGCCAAAGACCGTGGCGGCGCCTGGCCCGGACCCGAGATCAACCGTGATCTCCACACACCGTTCATGCGGAGGGTATGCGATCGGTGGGCTGAAGATGCCTTGGTCGTCAGGCGCGCTGACATAAAGTTCCGCCGCGCGCAGGTGGGCGACGAGTGCCTCCTCTTTCGCGGGGTCGAGACGAAAGACGCCGCCGGAGAAGATCTCGATCCCGCCCAACACGAGTCGGAGCGCGTCGAGGTTTAAGTGCGGGGCGTGGGCGCCGACGTGTTTGCCGATGGCTTGGACGAGACGGCCCACGTTCGGGTCGTTGCCCGCGACGGCGCATTTAAAGAGAGGAGCGTTGACGATGGCCTTGCCGAGGGAGGTGGCCACGCTGTCGTCGGGTGCGCCGGTGACTGTTACGCGGAGAACGTGGCGCACGCCTTCACCGTTGCGGACAACATCTTCGGCCAGGTCGCCGCACACCGTCTGCAACGCTTCGGCAAAGGCGTCGAGGTCGTCGCACGGCACTTGTCCCGAAGACACCAGCGCAACGGTGTCGGAGGTGCTCGTGTCGCTGTCGATGCTGATGCGGTTGAAGGTGGCTTCGACCGAACGCATGAGCAACGCGCGCAAGGTCGCGCGCGGCACCGCGAGGTCCGTCAGAATGTAGACGAGCATGGTCGCGAGGTTCGGCTCGATCATGCCCGCCCCCTTGGCAATGCCGACGATGCGTCCGTCGCCGACGGAGGCGCTGCGGATTTTCGGATAGAGGTCGGTGGTGACGATGCCTTCGGCGGCCGGGAGCACGGAGTCGGCGGAGAGCGCGGCAACGGCGCCGGGCAATGCGGCGATCATCGACTCGGCCGGCAGGCTCCAGCCGATCACACCGGTCGAACTCGGCAGCACCTGTGCGGGGGCGAGGCCGAGCAGTCGCGCCGTCTCGGTACAAATGCGCTCGGCCGTCTCCACGCCGCCGGGCGCGCACACGTTCGAGATCTTGTTGTTCACCACGATGGCGCCGAGCGTGGCCTCCTTGAGGCGTTCCCTGCCCACGAGGATGGGGGCGCCCGGCAATGCGTTGCGCGTGAAGACCGCCGCGAAGTCCGCGGTTGGCCGGTCGAGGGCGATCAACGTCACCGTCATCTTCGCAGGCTTCGGCGCCTCGCGCGGCGTGAACTCAAAACGCGTCGTGCCCACGCGGAAGCCGCGGGGCAGGGCGGCCTGGCCGGCGAGCCAGGCGCGATGTTCTTCGCGTGACGTGAAGGTGAGGGCGGTGCTGGGCACGAGCGACAAGTGGGCCCAGACGCCTGTTGAGTGAAGCCGATTTTGCGCCGCGCATCGAGAGGACACCCCGATTTTACACGACGGGTCCAAAATGTGATGGAAAATCGCGCCCAGAGTGCTTTATCCCATGCTCACTTCGATCGCTTTGTGAGTTCTTCTCTTTTCGCCGACCCTTCCTTTCGTGGCGCGCCGACGCGCCTTCATCCACCCTGCCCATTGACGGCGGTGCGCTCCGCGATGTCGGCGGTCTTGAGCTGAGATGAACGTCACCGAAATCACCGCCAAGGCAAAGGTGCTGCTCGAAGCCTTGCCTTACATTCAGGATTTCCGCGGTTCCACCTTTGTCGTCAAGTACGGCGGAAGCTTCATGGACGATCCTGATCCCGTGACGCGCACGCGTGTCGCCTACGACATCGCCTTCCTTGCAGCTTGCGGCATCAACGTCGTCGTCGTGCACGGTGGCGGCAAGGCCATCACCAAGGCGATGGAGCAGTCGGGCCTGAAGGCCAATTTCGTGAACGGCATGCGCGTGACCGACGAGCCCACCGTCGCGATCGTCAAGAAGACGCTCGACGAAGTGGTCAACAAGGACGTCTGCGACGCGATCATCACCGCCAAAGGCAAGCCCAAGGGGCTGCCGGGAGACACCGTGCTCGTCTGCCAGAAGCTTACGACCGATGACGACGGCAACGCCGTCGACCTCGGTTTCGTTGGTGAAGTCACCGAGGTGAAGGTTAAGCTCATCAAGAAGGAGATCGCCGACGGCTTCATCCCGGTCATTTCTCCCGTCGCCGAAGGTTACGATGGCAAGCCCTACAACGTGAACGCCGACCTGGTCGCGGGCCGCGTCGCCAGCGCCCTGCGCGCTCGCCGGCTTGTTTACATGAGCGATGTTCCCGGCCTGCTTTCCAATCCGCCCGACGCCGGCTCCCTCATCTCCACGCTCAAGATTTCGCAGGTCGACGACCTGAAGCGAAAGGGGGTCATCGACAAGGGCATGCGTCCGAAGGTGCTCAGCGCGATGCGTGCCCTTCAGGAAGGCGTGCAACGCGTGCACTTCGTCGACGGCCGGTTGCCGCACAGTCTCTTGCTCGAGATCTTCACCGACAAGGGCATTGGCACCGAGATCGTCCACGGCTGAATCCAGCCTAGTTCGGGAAAGGAGCTTCGTGGTCGCCTTTCGCGACGCGGAGAGAAAGATGAGAAGGAAAGAGAAAGAGAGATCATGACCCCGCCGTCCATTGTCCGCACCAATACCGCCGATCTTTACGACGCCCACGTGATGAAGAATTACGCACGGGCGCCGCTCACGCTCGTGCGAGGTGCGGGCTCGCGCGTGTGGGACGACGCCGGCAACGTGTATCTCGACTTCACGTCGGGTATTGCCGTGAGCACCCTGGGCCATTGCCATCCGCATTGGGTTGCCGCCGTCCAGCGCCAGGCCGCGGAGCTCATTCACACCAGCAACCTGTTCCGCAATCCCAACCAGGGCGAACTCGCGCGCCGGCTGATCGCCAAGGCCGGCCCCGGACGGGTCTTCTTCTGCAACAGCGGAGCCGAGGCGAACGAGGCTCTGCTCAAACTCGCCCGTCTCCACGGAATGCGCAAAGCCGGCGGCGAGGAGGGCAGGTGCTTCAAGGTCATCGCGGCGAAGAACGCGTTTCATGGACGCACCTTCGGAGGCATGAGCGCCACACCGCAGGAGAAGATTCAAAAGGGGTTTCGTCCGCTCGTGCCCGGCTTCGCCTTTGGCGAGCTGAACAACCTGGCGAGTTTTGCCGAGCTCATCGATGACACCACCGCGGCGATTTTCGTCGAGACGATCCAGGGCGAGGGGGGCATCAATCCGTGTACGAACGAGTTCCTCGTCGGCCTGCGCACACTCTGCGACCAGCACAATCTCCTCCTTTTGCTCGACGAAGTGCAGTGCGGCATCGGGCGCACCGGCGCCTTCTTCGCCTTCGAACACGCCGGGGTGCGGGCGGACGCCATCGGCATGGCGAAGGGTCTCGGCGGTGGCTTCCCCATCGGGGCGATCTGGGTGGCTGAGCGCGCCGCGGATCTCTTCCAGCCGGGCTCCCACGGCACCACCTTTGGTGGCACGCCGCTTGCCTGCGCGGCGGCGCTCGCGACCCTCGACGTGCTCGAGCGCGATGGGCTCGTTGACCATGTGCGCACGGTTAGCGCGCCATGGATCGAGTCGTTGCAGGCCCTGGCGAGGGAGTTCCCCGCGCAGATTGTTTCCGTGCGCGGACGCGGCTTCCTCGTCGGCGTGCAAATGGTGTCCGAACCGCCGCCTTACCTTGCCGCCCTGCGCGAGGCCGGCTTGCTTGTGCCGATGGCCGGTGGCAACGTCATCCGCTTCCTGCCTCCGCTCAATGCGACCGCGGAAGAACTCGCCCGTTCGGTTGAGCTCTTCCGTTCCGTCCTCAGGGCGCGGGCCTGAACGCGCCGGCGGCGATCCGCCGATTTTTCACTCGTGCGGGACCGCTGCAGGCCTTAGGTGTTTTCGTTTCCCATGAAGCATTTCCTCAAAGAAACGGACTTCAAGCTGCACGAAGTGGCTGAAGTGTTCGCGCTCGCCCGGGACCTCAAGCAGAAGCGGGGGCGGCATACCCCGCCGGTGCTGGAACGGCAGACATGGGCGATGATTTTCTCAAAGTCGAGCACCCGCACGCGCGTCTCCTTCGAAGTGGGCATTCACGAGCTCGCCGGTAATCCGCTCTTTCTCAACAAGAACGACATTCAACTCGGTCGCGGCGAGTCGATCGAGGATACCGCCCGCGTGCTTTCGCGCTTCGTCCACGGCCTCGTTGTCCGCACCTACGAGCACAGCGAGGTGGAGCGCCTTGCCGCCGCGGGGACAATCCCGGTCATCAATGCGCTCACCGATTTCCTTCACCCGTGCCAGATCTACACGGACGCCTTCACGGCCGCCGAGCGCTGGGCAGGCGCGGGTGGCGACATGCTGGCGTCGCTGAAGGGGCGCAAGATCGCCTTTCTCGGCGATACCGCCTGCAACATGGCCAATTCGTGGATCCTCGGCGCCAACCTCTTTGGAATGAAGATCTCCCTCGCCGGCCCTCAGGGATTCGAGCCCGGAGCAGAGATCAACGCCCTGCTGGAAAAGGAAGGTTTCAAGGGCGGCTATCATTACACCACCGATCCCTTCGAGGCCGTGAAGGATGCCGACATCGTCTACACCGACGTCTGGGTCAGCATGGGCAAGGAGGAGGAGACGAAGAAACGCATCCGCCTCATGTCGCCGTACGCCGTGACGGGCAAACTCTTCGCTGCGGCAAAACCCGACGCCTGGTTCATGCACTGCCTGCCCGCCCATCCCGGCGAAGAGGTCATGCAGGAGGTCCTCGACAACCCGCGTTCCATCATCCTCGACCAGGCGGAGAATCGCCTGCACGTTCAAAAGGCCATCATGGCCGTCCTCGCGCAGACGCCGCGCGGGTAATCCATCCTTATCCTTCTTCTCCCATGAAAATCGTTCTCGCGTACTCCGGTGGCCTCGACACGTCGGTCATCGTCAAGTGGCTCAAGGAAACCTATGACGCCGAAATCGTCACCTTCGCGGCCGACGTCGGCCAGGAGGAGGAACTGAAGGGCCTCGACAAGAAGGCGAAAAAGACCGGCGCCTCAAAACACTACACGCTCGACCTCGTCGAGGAATTCGCGGGCGACTTCATCTATCCGATGATTCGCGCCAACGCGATCTACGAGGGACAGTACTACCTCGGCACTTCGATCGCGCGCCCGCTCATCGCGAAGGCGCAGGTTGAGATCGCGAAGAAGGAGAAGGCCGACACCGTCGCGCATGGCGCCACCGGGAAGGGCAACGACCAATGTCGCTTCGAGCTCACCTACATGGCGCTGGCCCCGCATCTGCAGATCATTGCGCCGTGGAAGATCGAGGCTTACCGGGAGCTCTTCCCGGGCCGCGCGGAGATGATCGCGTATTGCCAGAAGCACAACATTCCCGTCGAGGCGTCGCTCAAGAAGCCCTATTCGATGGACCGCAACCTCCTCCACATCTCGTACGAGGCCGGCATCCTCGAGGATCCGTGGTTCGACCCGACGACCGAGGCGAACAAGGGCATGTTCAAACTCTCCGTCTCGCCCGAGGACGCGCCCGACAAGGCCGAGTACGTCGAACTCGATTTCGAGAAGGGCAACTGTGTT
>CAYOSX010000010.1:0-34727 GCA_964406745.1 uncultured Opitutus sp. | reverse complement strand
TGCCCGACGGCGGAAAGGCGGGCCACGACCACGGCGGGCGCGGCAGGGTTCGGCGCGGCGAGCAACGCGGCGACGGCCTCGGTCGTGCCGATCTGGCCGAGCGCATGGGCGGCGGCTTCGGCATGGGTCGCATCGGCGTCTTTCAGCAACGCCGCGAGCGCGGGCACGGCACCCGTCTGGCGGCGCGTGCCCAGCGACTGGATCAGGGCGAGGCGGGTCGGGCCCGTCGTGCGGCCCAAAGCATCGAGGAAGGCCGCGTCGACGGCGGCGCCGGGAACAGGGTCGAGGGCGAGGCGGGCCATGTTGACCTCGGCGGGATTGCTCAGCATCGGCGCGAGGACCGCGAGCGCAGGATCGCCGGCTGACAGCGGACCAAGGATGCGGCCGAGTTGCTCGCAGATGTTCTGGCGGGTCTGCTGACCGACGCCGGGCTGTCGCAGGGTCGCAACCAGTTCGGCAATCTTCGCCTGAACGGCGGCGCGATCGGTGCCCACAGCAGCGACAACATGGTCGAGGTCGAGCGGCGACGTTGGTGCGTCGCCCCCCGGCGTGACGACGGCCGCGGACGGCGCGGCGGCCGAACCGGCGGGAGCCGAGGAGGAAGCGCAGCCCGCGCTGAAGAGCGCGAGCACAGAGACGAGACTGCAGGAGTTTCGGAGGAAAGCGGAGGAGTGCATGGAACGTTTCACGGCGGGCGTTGCGTCAAAGGATACCGTACGGGGCGCGGCGCGGGCGCTCGAGCCAGCGCGAGGCGATCGCGTCGCCGACGATCTCCTCCTTCACGGGATCCCAGCGCAGCGGGCGGCCGAGGCGCTCCGCGATCGCGTTGAGGTGGCAGATGGTGGACGTGCGGTGGCCGATCTCGACGTCGCAGATCGGGCGCTGACGCGTGCGAAGCGCATTCACGAAATCGGTGTGGTGGTTGTCGCTCACATAGAGCTGCACCTCGTCGGCCCGCAGCGGCCGCGCCGCGAGGTCGGCGGGATCCGTCTCCAGGAAATCGTTGCGCGAGACCCAGACGGTGCCCTTCGTGCCGACGAACTCGATCATTGCCCGAAGGCCCTGATCGACCCGCTCGACGCGCAGGCCGTTGGCGTAGATATGCGTCTGATACGGCGCACCCTCGTAGCCCTTGGGAATGAATTCGACCGGCCCGGACTCGTCCATGCCGAGAGCCCACTGGATGATGTCGAAGTGATGCGCGCCCCAGTCGCCGTTCTTCCGACCACCGTATTCGTAGAAGCAACGCCAGCCGCCGCCGTAGTTGCCGAGAATGCGTTGCTCATGGTACGGGCGCCACGGCGTCGGACCGAGCCAGCGGTCGTAATCGAGGTCGGCGGGGACGGGTTGTTCGCCAAGCAGCGGCTCGGGCGGGAACTCGCCGAGGCTGGTGCGCACGACCTTGAGGTCGCCAATCCAGCCGTTGCGCACGATCTCGGCGGCCTTGCGGAAGGAGGCGTTGGAACGCTGCTGGCTGCCCGTCTGCAGGATGCGGCCGAAACGGCGCGCAGTGTCGACGAGCACGCGGCCTTCCTTGACGGTGAGCGTGAGCGGCTTCTCGCAATAGACATCCTTGCCCGCCTTCATGGCGGCGTTGGAAATCGGGGCGTGCCAGTGATCGGGCGTGCAGACCCAGACGGCGTCGACGTCGTCACGGCCGATGACCTCTTCGTGATGCTGGTAGGTCTCGACACCGCGGTAGCGTCCGCCCGGGCGGGCGTCGCCGTAGGATTGCTCCGCGCGGGCGCGATGACGCTCCATCTTCGAAAGCCGGACGTCGCAGAGGGCCACCACCCGGCAGTCGTCACGGTTCAACATCGCGGAGAAGTGCCCTCCGAACTGCAGGCCCGTGCCGATGAACGCCATGTTGATCTGATTGCTCGGCGCACTGGCGCCGAAGAGGCGCGAGGCCGGCAGGACCATGGGCGCCATGGCGTAGGCGAAGATGCCAGCGAGGCCTTGCTTGAGGACGGTGCGCCGCGTGAGTGGGGCGGAGCCGGAGGGGGTGGAGGTCGGGGGCATAGGTTTGAGAAAGGAAGGAGACAACACGTTGCCTCCCTGGTCGACCCCTGAGGACGTCGCATTGTAGACTGGCTTCGATGAGGGTGATCGAAGCCGCCGCAAGGGCAACCGGGCGGACCAGGAAGAACGAGAACTAAGAGCGCCCGCGGAGAGGGCGCAACGTCGATTACGTGCGGGCGGACGCTGCACTCCATTTGCCAAGGTGGCGGCGAAGGATGCGCTAGCGTCGATCCGCGACGAAGGCGAACGTTCCCCCACCCCTCCCACGGTAAACCTGCACCTTCTCGCAAGCTTGAGGCGCGGCGTGCGGACTCACACTGTCCCGCATGCAACCGGCTCACTGGGTTTATGTCATCCTTGCCCTGACCCTGGCGGGATTCATCTGGGGGCGGTTGCGCTACGACATTGTTTCGCTGCTCTCGCTGTTCGCCTGCGTGCTGGCCGGCGTGGTGGCGCCGGACGAGGCATTCTCCGGCTTCGGGCATCCGGCGGTGATCACGGTCGCGGCGGTGTTGGTGCTCAGCAAGGGCTTCCAACATTCCGGGCTCGTCGATGCGCTCGTGCGCGTGACCCTCAAGGCTGGAGGGGCCGTGACCGTGCAGGTGCTCGTCCTGACATGCTCGGTGGCGATCCTCTCCGCCTTCATGAACAATGTCGGCGCCCTCGCGTTGCTCCTGCCCGTCGCGCTGCGCATGGCCCGCGAACACGGACACGCTCCCGGTCTTCTGCTCATGCCCCTCGCGTTCGGTTCCCTGCTGGGCGGCCTGCTCACCCTTATCGGCACACCACCGAACATCATCGTTTCGAGCTACCGCGCTGAACTGACAGGCGAACCGTTCGGGCTTTTTTCTTTCCTCCCCGTCGGCGGCGCCGTGCTCGCGACCGGCCTCGTTTTTCTCGTCCTTGTGGGCTGGCGGCTGACCCCGAAACGAAAGGGACCGGCGACCTCGGACGAATTGTTCGAAACGGCCGATTATCTGAGCGAACTTGAGGTGGGCGCCGAGGCGAAGGCGATCGGGTGGACGCTGGACGACCTGCAAGAGGCATGTGGCGAACAGGTCCCGGTCGTCGCGGTGGTGCGTGGCAAGAAACGCGTGCCCGGGTATGCGTTTCGCCGCGTCCTGCAGGCCGGCGATGTGCTGCTGGTGGAAGCGGGGCCGGAGGAGCTGAAACTGATCGAGGAGAAGGGCGGCCTCACTCTCGCCGGAAGCGGCAAGTTCGCCGAGAAGCTCGCAGAGGCGAAGGACCTGCAGATCGTCGAAGCGATCGTGCGGCCCGATTCGCCACTCGTTCAACGCAACGTTGCCCAGTTGCGCCTGCTGGACCGCCACGGCCTGCATCTGCTCGCAGTGGCGCGCGACGGCGGACGGGTGAAGGAACGCCTCGCACGCGTACGCTTTCACGCAGGCGACGTCCTTCTCCTGCAAGGGCCCGAGGCGGAGCTCACCGAACGCCTCGCGGAACTCGGCTGCCTGCCACTCGCGCGTCGGGAACTTGCACTGGGGAAATCACGACGACTGATCCTCTCCGTAGGCATCTTCGCCGCGGCGGTCGTTGCGATGATGGCGGGGTGGCTGAACGCTCCGGTCGCCCTGACGATGGCAGCAGTGGCAACGGTAATGACCGGGGTGCTGCCGCTGCGGGAGAGCTACGGGGCGATCGACTGGCCCATCATTGTGCTGCTCGCCGCAATGATCCCCGTGGGCGGAGCGCTCGAAACCTCCGGCGGCGCTCAAAGTGTAGCCGAAGCTTTGATCGGGCTGGGGCAGACCTGGCCGCCCATGCTCATGCTCACCCTGCTTTTTGTGATCACACAGGCGCTGTCGAATGTCGTGAACAACGCCGCTTCAGCGGTCCTCATGGCGCCGATCGCCGCAAAGCTGGCGGCCGGCTTCAGCGTTTCGCCGGATCCCTTCCTGATGGCTGTCGCAATCGCGGCGTCCTGCGCCTTTCTTACGCCGATCGGTCATCAATCGAATACGTTGGTGATGGGCCCCGGCGGGTATCGCTTCGGCGACTACTGGAAGGTCGGCCTGCCCCTGACCCTCGTCGTCATCGTCACGGCCATTCCTGCCATCCTTTTCGTCTGGCCGTTCTGAGCGCAAACGCTGCCACGCGTGGCCGGCGGCGTGACGCAGACAGCCCTGTCTGCGCCCCTACCACCCGCAAACCAGACAGACGCAACGCCTGTCTCACGCGCGGAATCCGTCCTCAGGCGGAGGCAGCCATCGCCGGTGCGGGGCTGTTCTTTCCGAGGTTGGCCTTCGCGTCCTCGATGGAATCGTAGAACGTCCAGCCACGGGTATCCTCGAAGCCTTTGCACTCGGTGATGATGTGGGCGTTGCCGACGAGCGCGAACTGCATCGCGAGTTCGCGGCAGGTCTGCATCGCCTGGAAGAGCAATTTGATGATGCCCATGTGCAGGGACTTGATGTGGTGCACATCGATCACGACCTTGTTGTGACCAGCGTCCACCGCCTCGGCGAATTTCGGCTTCAGGTAGAGGCCAGCCTCGGCGAGCACCGCGGGCGTGCAGTTCTCGGGCAGACGCATGACCATGCAGTCGCCATCGATGGCGTAATAGCGCTGCGAGGTGTCGAGGTTCATCGCCTTCGCCATCTTCGTCTCGAGCTCGGTCATGTCGATCGGCTTGGTGATGATGGCGCTGAAACCCACGGTCTGCGCCTGCTGCTGCTGGCCGACCTCGGTCTTCACGACGAGCGCGAAGACAGGCGTGTACTTCGTCTTGATGTTCGTACGCACCAGACGGAAGAGCGTGAACGCACTTTCCTCGGGCAGCGAGAGGCTGACCACGATCACGTCGGGAGGCGTGCGGGTGCAAAAATCGATTGCCTCACCTTGCGTGCTCACGCCGTGGATCTTCCATGGCGTGTGTTTCAGGCCGTCCTGAATCTGCTGGATGATCGCGGGCTTGTCTTCGACGACGAGGATGTCGGCGGGATCGAAAATGGATTTCGCCTTCGCCGGTCCCTCGGAGAGCGGCTTCAGGTCGATAACGCGGCCGGCCTTCTCGATGAGAACCTCTTCCTTGAAGGGCTTCACGAGATAATCGCGCACGCCGATCTTTGCGATCTTCAGCACATGGTCACGGCCACCTTCCGCGGTGAGCATCATGACGGGGATGCCCTTGAGGGCGGGATCGGCCTTGAGCTTCGTGAGCATTTCCACGCCGTCCATCACAGGCATGGTGACGTCGAGCAGGATCAGGTCGGGGTTTTCCTTCGAGGCGACGGCCAGGCCTTCGACGCCGTTGCCGGCCTCGAGGATGTCGCAGTCGTAACCCTTGAAGGCCTTCTTGACGATGATTCGGACGGTCTTCGAGTCGTCCACGGTGAGAATCTTGTAACGCATGATGGTAAAGGTGAAAATCAGTCGGCGACTTTGAGGAGAATGTCCGTGACGACGCGGTGGCCCACGCAGTCGAAATAATAGATCTGCCGCGTGGTCGAACTGATCGGCTCGATGCAGAAATTGCTGCCGCGAAGGATGGACGGAATGGTGAGCTTGCAGGGGTAGCCGGCGTCGCAGAGGCCGTTCTTGAAGCTGCCCACGGTCATGTTGGTGATCTCGCCGATGGCGTCATTGACGACCTCGTCGCCAGCCTCATCGAGCTCGGCGGGTGTCATGCCCAGCAGCTGGGACGTGCAGAGGCGCGCAAAATCGAGCGGAAGATACAGGTAGATGAGCCCGTTGACATCGCCAATGAAGCCGACGGTGCCGACGACATGCGGCCGCGCCGCCTCAGCGTTCGCGTGCAGGGGCGGCCAAGGTTCGTCGGCGGCCTGCTCGGTGGATTTCGTCAGCGTGGGGACCTGCCCAAGCATGGTTTTAAAGACGTCCGTGACCGCGCGATTGATGTTCTCGCGGATCAGGTTTTCGGTGATGACCTCGGTTGCGGGCATGGGCGGGATGTCAGGTTATCGGCGCGTTTGCAGATGGATTTAACCGGGAATGCGGAAATACATCCGCCGGCACGGGGCCGGCCATCGTCACCACCCGGACAAACGCGCAACGGATCGCAGGACCCGGTCGCGTCCTTCCGAGCGGACAACGGCGTCCGGCATGGGGAACACGTTCTCCATCGGCTCTTTCGCCAGCGGCTTGACGGGAGATTTGGATGTAGGCCCGAACGTCCAACATCCAAGGTGTAGCGGCGGTCGTGCCGGCCGCCTTTTCGTGTGTAACTATACGAATACAGAAAGTTTCACAGGAGCACGCAGAGAGCGCCGAGTCCCAAGCCCTCGGAAGGGGTTAACCACTAATCCACACTGATTATCGCTGATGGTGTAGGGGCTGTCCCAGCCGCCTGAATCCTTCCTACTCACTACCCGTCTTTGAACCTGAGCTTGTCGAAGGTCTACTCGCTACCCGCTACCTTGCCGTCCTACCACCACCCACCACCTGCTCCGTTACCTCCCTTCCCTCCTGGTAAAAATTCCACGGCTCGAAATCGGCCGGGAAAAAACCTCACAAACCCTGAACCAGAGGACGCAGAGTCCGCTGAAAATAAAGGGATTCCTCCGCGCCCTCTGCGAACTCCTGTAAAGACCAGTCCGGTCCGTCCTGCCGAGCGAAGGCAGGCAGGTGGCGGGCTAGCCCGCGGCGGCGAGTGCGTCGGCTTCCTGAACAGCAGCCTCAACGGCCTCCTCCGAGGCAGGCGGACCGGAAGTCCAGGCGGCGGCGATGGCTGCCGCTTCCGTACGCCAGTTTACCTGCGGCTTGGCATAGACGGCGATCACTTGCGTCTCAGTGCAGCCGACCCAGGTCAGGCTCGCTTTGAGGCATTGGGACCCATCGGCCAGCAAATAACTCTGGAGGAAAATCGTGCCTTTGTTCTCGGTCCCTTTCGGCATGCGCTGGCCCAGCGTCATGCGGGCAAGGCCCTGATGATAACTCACCACGCGACTCGTCTCCCACGGTGAACCGTCGAGCATGGCCAGTTCAGCGAGCAGCGATTTCTCGATGTCGGTGAGGAAGGAGAGCAGTCGGGAAGCCATGAGGGTGGTCATAGAGGCACGTACGTCGTCAAAGGCGATCATCGTCGCACGGCCGCAGGATTTTAGGACTTTTTTGAAGATATCCGACGGGGCGGCGTCCGGGGCGAAGCGTTGAACGTTTCTTTCAACAAATCCCCCTCAACATTTGTTTGAATAGATAGGCCCAAACGGCTGTGGTAAACAAATCTCGCCGGGGCATTCTCCCCGACGAATCCAGCATCCCCATGTCGCTTGATAAGATCCTGATCGTAGAAGACGAAACTGTCGTTCGCTCCCTGCTGCAGACCATCTTCAATCGTCATAAACTCCAAGTGCACTGCGCGGAAACCCTCGCCGAGGCGCAGGGACTGATAGAGCGGGAGTCGTTCGACCTGGTGATGCTCGACATCCGTTTGCCCGACGGAAGCGGCCAGGCCTTTCTGGAACGCATTGCGGCGCAGCCGGAGCGCCCCCTCGTCGTCATGGTGACCGGCTATGGCACCATCGAATCGGCTGTCGCCTGCATGCGCGCCGGGGCCTTCGACTACGCACTGAAGCCATTCTCTCCGAGTCAGATCGAGGTGATCCTGCGCAAAGCGCAATCGTACCGCCAGCTCGTCAGCGTCAACCGTCTTCTCAGCGACGACCCCGATGACGAGGACGGCGCCTTGGTGGGCCGGAGTCCAGCCATGGTCCGCCTGCGACAGCTGATCGACCGTGTGGCGCCGACTGACGCCACCGTGCTCGTGACCGGCGAGAGTGGCACCGGCAAGGAAATGATCGCGCGCGAATTCTACCGGCGCAGCCCGCGTCGTTCGCAATCGTTCATCAAGGTCAACTGCGCCGCGATCTCCGAGACGCTGATCGAAAGCGAGTTCTTCGGACACGAACGCGGCGCCTTCACGGGCGCGACCGAGCGACGCGAGGGCCGCTTCGAACTGGCACATCAAGGCACGTTGCTGCTCGACGAAGTGAGTGAGATTCCGCCCGGCTTGCAGGCAAAATTGCTGCGCGTGTTGCAGGAGCGCGAGTTCGAACGCGTGGGAGGCAACCGCACCATCAAGGTCAACGTGCGCATCATCGCGACCTCGAACCGCGACTTGATGAGTTACGTAGAGAAGGGCGATTTTCGTCAGGATCTCTATTACCGGCTCAACGTTTTCCCGGTCCACGTCCCCGCCTTGCGCGAGCGGGCCGACGACAGCCTTCTGCTGGCCGAACATTTTCTCCGCCGCTTCGCGCGCAAGCATGGAGTGAAGGTGACCGGTCTCTCCGACTCCGCGCGCCGCGCCATCATCGACTACCGGTGGCCCGGCAATGTGCGTGAACTCCAGAATACCATTGAGCGCGCGGTGATCCTCTCCGAATCAGGCCGCCCGGTCACAGCTGCCGCCCTCGGGCTGCCCGGCCTTCTGCCGTTTGCCGACGAACCGCCTGCGAGCGTTGAAGAGGCCACCAGCTTTTTCGACTTCGGTCACGATGGCGAAGCTCCGGGAGAAACCCCGACCGGTCCCGCGGTCTCCTCGCCCAACGGGGGGGTTCTCCGCCTCGACGAACTCGAAAAGCAGGCGATCCGCGCCGCCCTTGCCCAGACCGGCGGCAATCGCACCCAAGCCGCCGCCGCGCTTGGCATCAGCATCCGCACCCTGCGGAACAAGCTGCAGGAGTACCGCGAAAGCGGAGATCCGGTGGACGCCGGTGTCGACGCTCTCGACAGCTAGCGCGCTCTTCGCGCGCGACCTGTCCTTACTCTCAGATCTTCCAACTCTGCAGGATCTGAATGTAATTCGCACGCTCGTGCCCACCGGCGTCGGGACACCGGCGCAGGTCCATCGCACCGCGAAGTTCCTCCACGCTGTCGTAGCCGTGATCCTTCATCCAGGCCTGCAGTCCCGCGAGCAGGGTGGCGAGGTAACGCGGACCTTGTTTCAACAATACCGACACCAGCTGAACCGCGTGCGCCCCGGCGAGCAGGGCCTTCACGACGTCCTCGGTGCGGTGCACCCCGCCACTGCACGCGAGCGAGGCACGCAGCTCCGGTGAGAGGATCGCCAGCCAGCGAAGGCGAAGCAGCAGCTCCGACGAGTCCGAGAGGCGCAACTGGGGCACCACAGCCAGATCCTCGATGTCGAAATCCGGCTGGTAAAAACGGTTGAAGAGCACCAGCCCCGCCGCCCCCGCCGCCGCGAGCGTCGAGGCAAAATGCGCCAGCGACGTGTGGTAAGGCGAAAGTTTCACCGCGACGGGAATCTTCACCGACGACGTCACGGCACGCACGATCTCGACCACCTCCGCCTCGATCTGCTCGCCCGTCACCGTCGGGTCCGTCGCGACCTGATAAAGGTTGAGTTCAATCGCGGCGGCGCCTGCCGACTCCATGCGCTGCGCGTAATCGATCCATCCGCCCATGCGCCGGCCGTTGAGCGAGGCGATCACGGGAATCTTCACCAGGGTCGCAAGGCGGTCGAGCTGCCGCAGGTACTGCTCGGGTCGGAGCTGGTAATCGTCGTAGTTGGGAAAGTAGGACGTGGCTTCGGCGTAGCTTTCGCCGGGCGCCTCGAGGTGGTGGATCATCGCACGCGACTCGAGGTCGACCTGCTCCTCGAAGAGCGAATGCATCACGATCGCGGCGGCCCCCGCGGATTCGAGGTCCGTGCAGGCGGCAAGGTTGTCGCAGAACGGCGAGGCGCCGACGACGAGCGGGTTCTTCAGGGACAGGCCGAGGTAGGTGGTCGCAAGATTCATGGCAGGGGGAGGATTCAGGTGGCGGCGGCAGGGGGAGCGGGTGGCGCGGCAGGCGCGGGCGGGGGCACCGGCACCGCCGTCTTGCCGGCCAGCTGCTCGTAGCGGGCGTAGTGCCGGCGCACCTCCGCGCGCGCGGCGGTGGTGAGGGTCTCGGCACGCTCCGGGGCCACGTTGCGCAGGATGCTGAACCGCGTCTCGTTGGCCATGAAGCGGGCGACGTCGGACTTCGGTGCGGCGGAGTCGAGCTTGAAGGCAGGCGTATCCGTACCGGCAAGACGCGGATCAAAACGGAAGAGCGGCCAGTAGCCGGAATCGACCGCAAGCTTCTGCTGCTCGGCCCCGAGGTGGAGCGGGAATCCGTGCGCGATGCAGTGGGAATAGGCGATGATCAAGGCAGGGCCCGGGTACGCCTCGGCTTCGCGGAAGGCCTGCACCGTCTGGCCGTCCTTGGCTCCGATCGCCACCTTGGCCACATAGACGTGGCCGTACTGCACGGCCATGAGCGCGAGGTCCTTCTTCGCCACGCCCTTGCCGCCCGCGGCGAACTTCGCCACCGCAGCCATCGGGGTCGCCTTCGAGGCCTGCCCGCCGGTGTTGGAGTAGACCTCGGTGTCGAGCACGAGCACCTTCACGTTCGCCCCCGAGGCGAGCACATGGTCGAGCCCGCCGAATCCAATGTCGTAGGCCCAGCCGTCGCCACCGACGATCCACAGGGATTTTCGCACCAGATGGTCGGCCAGCACCGCGAGTTCCGCGGCGACGGGATCCTTGAGGGACACGAGAGCGTCGCGGAGGTCGCGCACGCGTGCACGCTGCACAGCGATCGCCGCCTCGCTTTCCTGATCCGCGGTCAGCAGCGCCTTCACCCGTTCGTCGCCGAGCTGCGGCGCGAGCGCAACGAGCAGCGCCGAGGCGCGGGCGGTGTGCTGGTCGAGCGCAAGGCGGAGGCCGAGGCCGAATTCCGCGTTGTCCTCAAACAACGAATTCGCCCACGCCGGGCCGCGTCCTTCGCGATTCTGACAATAGGGCGTGGTCGGCAGATTGCCGCCGTAGATGGACGAGCACCCGGTGGCGTTCGCCATCACGAGCCGGTCGCCGACGAGCTGCGTGAGCAGCTTGAGATAGGGGGTCTCGCCGCAGCCGGCGCAGGCACCGGAAAACTCGATCAGCGGCTGCATGAACTGCGTCCCTTTCACCTCGGGCTTCAACGTCGCGCGGTCGGGATCGGGCAAGTCGAGGAAGAAGTCCCAATTGGCCTTCTCCGCCTCCAGCAAGGGCTCGATCGGCACCATGTCGATCGCCTTGTGCCGCGGGTTGGTCTTGTCCTTGGCCGGACACACCTGCACGCACAGCGAACAACCGGTGCAATCCTCAGGAGCGACCTGCAGGGTGTACCGTTTGCCGGGGAAGTCGGCGGACTTGAACGGCGTCGACTTGAAGGTCGCAGGCGCCCCGGCGAGGTCCTCGGGATCGACGAACTTCGCGCGGATGACGGCGTGCGGACAGATGAGCACGCACTTGTTGCACTGGATGCAGACGGAGGGATCCCACTCGGGGATCTCGAGGGCGATGGCCCGCTTCTCGTACCGGCTGGTCGCAGTCGGCCAGCACCCGTCCACCGGCAGCGCACTCACGGGCAACAGGTCGCCCTCGCCCGCCAGCAGCCGCGCGGTGATCCGCTGCACGAAGTCCGGAGCATTGTCGTAACGCGGCGGCACCGACGCGACGGCGTCCGTCTCCGGCACGACGGGCACAGGGACCTCGTGCAGGCCGGCGAGCGCGGCATCGACGGCGGCGTAGTTCATCTGCACCACCGCATCGCCCTTCTTTCCGTAGGTCTTCTTGATCGTGTACTTGATCTGCTCGATCGCCTCCTCGCGCGGCAGCACGCCGGAGAGCGCGAAGAAGCAGGTCTGCAAAACGGTGTTGGTGCGCCGGCCCATGCCCGCGTCCTGCGCGACCTTGGTGGCGTCGATTACAAACAGCCGGAGCTTCTTCTCCACCAGGACCTCCTGCCACTCCCGCGGCAGTTTCTTCCAGGTGTCCCCGGCCGCATACGGCGAGTTCAACAGAACCGTCGCGCCGGGTCGCGCGTAGCCAAGCACATTGGTGCGGCCGACGAAGTGAAACTGGCTGCAGGCCACGAAGTCGCCCTGGCGGATCAGGTAGGGTGCACGGATCGGGCGCG
The DNA here is from genome assembly GCA_964406745.1 of uncultured Opitutus sp. Classification (GTDB taxonomy): domain Bacteria; phylum Verrucomicrobiota; class Verrucomicrobiia; order Opitutales; family Opitutaceae; genus CAMAXB01. The sequence continues at coordinate 22,775 of CAYOSX010000010.1, read as the reverse complement.
GGCCGAAACGCAGGTGCGAAATCGTCATCGAGCCCGACTTCTTCGAGTCATACACGAAATAGCCCTGCGCGTAATGCGGGGTCTGCTCGCCGATGATCTTGATCGAGTTCTTGTTGGCTCCCACGGTGCCGTCCGCCCCGAGTCCCACGAAGACGCAACGCCGGACATCGTCCGCTTCGAGATCGAACTCGGCGTCATAGGGCAGCGAGGTGCCCGTGACGTCATCGATGATACCGATGGTGAAATGGTTCTTCGGCTCGGCGGACGAAAGGTTGTCGAACACCGCGCGCGCCATGCCCGGCGTGAACTCCTTCGAACCGAGCCCGTAACGCCCGCCAACGACACGCGGCGAACCCGCCAGCGCGGAACGGCCCTGCGCGAGGGCGCAGACCACGTTGAGATAGAGAGGCTCGCCGAGGGAACCCGGCTCCTTGGTGCGGTCCAGGACGGAGATGGACTTGACCGAGGCGGGCAGCGCCGCGCCAAAAGCCGTCAGGTCGAAAGGCTGGAAGAGCCGCACCGCGAGCACGCCCACGCGGGAGCCCCGCGCGACCAGCCAGTCGACCGTCTCGGTGAGCGTTTCCACCGCGCTGCCCATGGCAATGACGACGTGCTCAGCCTCCGGATGACCATGGTAGTCGAAAAGTCGATACTGACGTCCGGTCTCCGCGGCGAACCGATCCATCGTCGCCTGCACGATGCCCGGCAGGGCGAGATAGTGCCGGTTCACGGCCTCGCGCCCCTGGAAATACACATCCGGATTCTGCGCCGTGCCGCGCAAGGTCGGCCGGTCCGGCGTGAGGGCCCGGGCGCGAAAGGCGGCGAGATCCGCCTCGTCGAGCACCGAGCGAAGAACGTCGTCGGCCAGCGACTCGATCTTCCCCACCTCGTGCGAAGTGCGGAAGCCGTCGAAGAAGTGAATGAACGGCAGGCTGCCCTTGTAGGAAGCGGCATGGGCGATCAGGGCAAGGTCCTGCGCCTCCTGCACGGAATTGGACGCGAGCAGTGCGCACCCGGTCTGGCGGCAGGCCATGACATCGGCATGGTCGCCAAAGATCGACAGTCCCTGCGCCGCGAGGGCGCGCGCGCTCACGTGCAAGGTCAGCGGCATCAGTTCGCCCGCGATCTTGTAGAGGTTGGGAATCATCAGCAGGAGTCCCTGCGAGGCGGTGAAGGTGGTGGTCAGGGCGCCGCCCAGCAGCCCGCCGTGCACGGCGCCGGCGACCCCGCCTTCGGACTGCAGTTGCACGACGCGAGGCACCTGCCCCCAGAGGTTGGGGCGGCCGGCGGCGGACCACTCGTCGCAGGACTCGGCCATGGGCGACGAGGGCGTGATCGGGTAGATGGCGATCAGCTCGTTGAGACGGTAGGCGACGGAGGCCACGGCCTCGTTGGCATCGCACGTTACGAAATCGGGGGTGGCAGGCTTGATCATGGGAGGCAGGGCCGCGGGATGTCCCATCGACCGCGTTCATGGTGGCAGAACCGGCGCCGCACCGCTCCGCACGCCTTGGCAACCGCACCGCAGATTTTGCCCCCGTGCGGAGAGCGGGGATGCGTTAGCTGTCCGGCTTCGCAGCGGGCGCAGGGACGCGCCCGCCCACCTATGCCTCTTTCCTTTTTCTCTCCCCCCCCACAGGCCGAAAGGTGGACGCGCGAATCCCTTCGCGCGTTGGTTCGGCATCCCCTCTGCAACGATCAGGTTAACTCTGGCAGCAAGAAGCGCCCCTTACTTGACGCCCGCACGGCCCGCGGCCGACGGTCTGCCCCACATCCGAATGATCTCCGCCGCCACCACCCTCGACGAGTACACGCGGAGCAGCTGGCGGCGCGGCCTTGCGCTGTACCTCGATCATCCCGTCATTCATGCGGGCCGTTGGTTCCGCTACATGTCGCGACGCGCATGGCCCGGTCGACTCGTGCGGTTCACCGATGGGGACGGCAACCGGTACGTGTCGCTAAAGAACAATTTCACCTCCCTCGCGGTCGCCGTGCTCGGGCAGCGCGATCCGAACGTGATGCGTTTCCTGCAGACCTGGATCCGTCCCGGGTACGTCGTGTGCGACGTGGGAGCCAACATTGGAACCTACACCATTCCCCTCGCCCGCCTCGTCGGCCGGCGCGGGCACGTTGTCGCTTTCGAACCCAACCGGCCGACCCGGGCCTGCCTGCGGAAAAACCTCCGGCAAAACGGGCTCTCCCACGTTTCCGTAATCGGCGCGGCGGCGGGAGCCGGCGCGGGCGTGGCCTCCCTCGTCATCACGGACAACCTCGGTGAAGTGCACCTTGCACCGGCGCCTGAGGCCGGCGTGCCTTGCGTGCAGGTGACAACCCTGGATGCCGAAGTCACCCGCCTCGGCCTGCGCCGCGTGGACTTCATCAAGCTCGACGTCGAAGGATTCGAGCTGGCAGCGCTGCAAGGTGCCATTCGCACGCTGGCCGAGAACCCCTGTGTGCTGGTGCAGACGGAGATCGTGCCGGCCCACGCAGTACGCTACGGGTTCTCAATCGCCGACCTGACGCAGTTCTTCGCGCAACGCGGGTTTTCTCCGCATGTCTGTGACGAATCCGGGCGCATGCACCCAGTGCGCGATCGCCTGCCGGCGGGGGAGGCGGATTGGTTCTGGGCTCGTGACGACGCCCTCGTTTCTCGCGGCTGAGGCACGGCCCGGCGACGCCCTATCGACACTTCCCTTACATAATCCGTCAAAGCTTGGTCAAAGTAGGCGCCGGACCTGGCCACCACGGTGTGTTCCATTGTCGAATACATCGTCCGCCGCCATGATCAAGGGCATGAGCACCTTTTCCGGCTACCCGTATCTGGTCGGTTATCTCCTCGTCTACTTCGCCGTCGTGAGCGGGGTCTGGGTCTGGCAGCTCAAACGCCAGCGAGAGCGCCCACCCGTCTCCGAAAAATTGATACGCGGACCGGCCGAGTCGTTGCGGCGCCAGCTCGACCGCCTCGACCGAACCCTGCTTTTCCATCTCACGGGCAGCGCGCTCGTGCCGCTGCTCGTGCTGACGTCGGGACTTTGGCTGGTCACCGGGCTGGGCGAGGCCGCGCGCCTTTTCGCCCTCATCGGTCTTCTCGTGATTCTCGCCGGCGTGCTCTACGGCAGCGCCTGGTGGCTGCTCCGCGTCCTGCGTGAACGTCGCGAACTCAAGCAACGCTGGTTCAGCGCGCGCGCGGTCGCCGAAGCCATCGAGCCCCTGCGGGCGCGCGACTTCCGGGTGTTTCACGACGTACCCGCCACCGAGGCCACGCCTCCCTTCACCATCGACCACCTGATGGTGGGCCCGTCCGGCGTCTTTGTGCTCAAGACGATCACCCAGAACAAACGCAAGGGCCGCCCGGGACTCGACGAACACAAGATCATCTTCGACGGGCACGAGCTCATCTTCCCTTGGGGCGACGACGCCCGTCCGCTCGGCCTTGTGCGGGAGCCGGCAGCCTGGCTCGACCATTGGCTGGTGCAGTTGATCGGTCGACGCGTACCCGTGCAACCGGTGCTCGTCTACCCGGGCTGGTGGGTGGAGGATCAGGCCCCACAGGCCAACGTCCGCGTCACCAATCCCCTGCAAGTCGCCGCCCTCGCCGCCCGGCGGGACACGGTGCTCACCCAGGATCAGATCGACCTCGTCGCCAAACACCTCGAGAGCCGCTGCCGCGACGTGGAGTACTGAGCAGGTTTGGCGCGCACGCGAGACGGCGTAGGCACGCCCCTCCGCCATCCAAACCCGGCGGCAGGAGTGCCGCCGCTCCTTTTTGATTCCGCCGGCGCCTTCTCTGCCGATCGGTCTCGAAAAATTCCTGTTCTTTGCCTGCTTCCTGGCTATCCTGCGCGATCATGTACGCTGCGGTTCTTCTCATTTTGGTCGCTGGCGGTTATCGCGTCCTCTCGGTCTATAATGCCGAGCTCGCCAACGTCTCGCCGCTCATGGCGCTGGCGTTCTGCGGCGCGGTTTATATGCGTCCGCGGGGCTGGTGGGCGGTGCCGTTCGGCGCCCTCATTTTGAGCGATCTCTGGATCAATTACGCTTACATGGCCGACTTCGGCTACGGCTACGGCAACGTGCAGATGACCGTCCGTGTGTTGTGTTTTGCGGCGGCGCTTGGGCTGGGCGTGCTCGTGGCCCGGCGCCGGACGTGGCTCAACCTTTTCTCCGGTGCCTTGGGCGGTGCGGTGCTCTTCTATCTGGCAACCAACACGGCGTCCTGGGCCGGTGACCTCTTTTACGCCAAGACGGCGGCCGGCTGGTGGCAGGCAATGACCGTGGGACACCCGGAGTTTCCGCCCACGTTGTATTTCTTCCGCAACTCCCTCGTCAGCGACCTGCTGTTCACCGGGCTTTTCGCCGTGGTGATGGAGGCGCGCGCCCGGCAGGCCGGACAACCGAGCCTGCTCGCACGGGCGGCGTGACGAGCAGCGAAGTCCGCCCGCAATAACCGACGGCCGCCGGCGCAGGCAGCCGTCGTTACAGAAGATCGGCGGCGAGTTCCGCCAGCTTCGAACGCTCGCCCTTGCTGAGTTTCACGTGAGCAGAGAGCGCGTGGCCCTTCATCCGGTTGTGACAGTAGACCAACCCGTTGCTGCGTGCATCGACGTACGGGTTATCGATCTGCGCCGGGTCGCCAATGAGCACGATCTTGGATCCTTCGGAGATGCGCGTGATCACCGTCTTCACTTCGTGCGGTGTAAGCTGCTGGGCTTCGTCGAGAATGAAGAAGCGCCGGGCAATCGACCGACCGCGGATGAAGCACAGTGCCTCAATCTCCAGCAGCCCGCTGCGCATGAGCCGTTCGTAAGGCTTCATGATGGGACCCGTTGGAGCGGGCGCGGAAGACACCACGGGCTGCGGCGCGACGAACAAGGCGAGGTCCTGCTTCTTCTGTTTCTTCTTGGACACCTTTTTCAAGGCGAACTGCGGGTCCTTGGTCGGCTTTGAAGGAATGAGCACCTCAAGCGCGTCGAAATACGGCTGCAACCACGGCTTCATTTTCTCGTCGAGCGAACCCGGAAGGAAGCCTATGTCCTTTCCAAGGGAGATCACCGGACGGGAGATCGAAACACCGTCGTACGGCGACTGCTCGTCCTGCGTTTGGTGGAGGGCGCAGGCCGTGGAGATGAGCGTCTTGCCGGTGCCCGCCTTGCCGAAGCAGGTGATCAGCGAGATCGTCGGGTCGAGCAAGGCATCCATGAAAAACTGCTGCTCGAGGTTGCGCGCACGAATCGCGATGCCGCCGGGAGCCTTCACAAACTCCGGGATATGCAGCCGGCGCACGAAGCCTTCGCCGTGATAGCGCGCCGGCATCGTCTTGCCTTCGTCGGAACGTAGGAGGACGTACTCGTTGACGAACAAACCCCGGGCCGAGTCCTCCCCCAGGTCGAACTGCCCTTCAGAGCAGAAGCGCTGCAGTTCGTAAACGGTCACCGGAATCTCGCGGTATGAATTCTCGTCAGGCGCCTCCGGCACCTTGTCGTTGAGATAATCCTGAGACTCCAGCCCGAGAGCCCGCGCCTTCAACTGCACATTGACGTCCTTTGTCACCAAGATCGTCGGCGGCGGAAACTGCTCCTGCACGAAGAGCGCGGAGGCGATGATGCGATTATCCTTCTTGGAAAGATCGGGGAGGATCGCCCGCAGGCGCTCCATTGCCGGCGAATGGCGGCCGGCCTCCATGAGGTACGGGTTGATGACGACGGAAAGCGTTCCCCCAGTCGGGAGATCCACGCCCTCGTGCATTGAGCGGGCATCGGGCAGAAGTTCCTGCAGGATGCGATGGACCCGGCGGGCATTACGGCCCCGCTCGGTGGATTGCTCGGCCTTAATGGCGTCGAGCTCCTCCAGAACCTCGACCGGAATGGCGAGATTGTTGTCCTCGAATTTGTAGATCGACTGGGGGTCGTGCAACAGGACGTTTGTGTCCAAGACAAAGGTCTTTACCTTCGTTGATCCCCGTAGCCGCGTTTTGGGGGCGATAGCCCCGGTAGGGTTTTCCATCGGGTGTGGATATCGTGTGAATAACTCTGCACAGACCGTGCCAATTGTAAACGAACGAATTCGCCCATCCGGCAAATGTTTCCCGTCTGTGACACCCCGGCGCACAATCCTGACAGGGAGCCCCTCTCGAAGCACATTGCTCGGAGCCAAAAAGAAGGCGGGCCACCTACCCCTAGGTGGCCCGCCACTTACTTGCTTACTTAGTTACCCCAAATCTCCCGCTAAGCGGGAGAAAAACTAACCAGAACCACAGAGTAAGACGTAGCACTCTCATTTTGGTTCAGAATTTCTTGCATTAAAAATTAAATTGCTCTCACACAGAGAGATCCGTATCATTTTTCTTTGCTTTCGGCCGTGGTTCGATCCAGAGACGGAGCAAAAGCTCAGCCAGATTTCGCATGCTGATGCGGTGAACGCCCTCACGCGCCGCCTGCTCCTTGAACGGCGCCGCAACCGCGGACCGCTCTTCGAAGTAGTCCCAGAGATCCCTCGCCAGCACGGCCGCCGCGTCGTGTTCGTAGGGCTCGCGTCGCGCCAACGCCGCCACTTTATCACGCCAGAAGCGCAGCTCGTCAGGCTGCACCTGGAGGTAGTCGTAGACCATCTGTTCGCTCCGGTTGAGACTCATGGCACCAAATCGTGACATGCATGTCATGGGTAACAATCGCAAAGCCGCCGCCCCACTGCGGCATTGCTTTCCCAAGTCACTAAACTAGCGTCGTTTTCATCATCCAGTCTCCACCATGTGGCAAAAACTAAAAGAACAACTCCCCGCCCTGATTCTGACGATCCTCGCCATCGCAGGGGGCGCGTACTGGCTTCATACCAAGACCGTTGCTGAAATGGCCGAGCGCCAGCAGACGGAGCTCGCCGCCTTGCGGGAGCAAACCAATGCCGAACTTCAGGCCTCGACCGAGCAGACCCGCCGGCAGATCGACGCGGTCAATACGTTGCTCAAAGACGCCATCTCGAAGCGCTCGTCGGATATGTTCATGACCGACGAGGAGATCGCCAAGATCAACGCCGAGAAGGTTGACCAACTCGCCGCCGCCATCGCTTCAAAGATCCAGCCCTTCAATCCGCTGCCGAAAAGCCCCGAAGAAGCCGAACGCCAGCAAAATGACCAGGTTGACCGGGTGTCCTCCCGCATGGCCCAGAACATCCAGCCCATCCTCGCCCAGATGGCCAGCGAGACGACGCTCACGCGTGAATCGATCGCCGATTACAGCCAGAAGATTTCCGACCAGCTGGGCATCGTTCTGACCAGCGAGCTCGCGAAGAATCAGGTCCTCAACAACAACCTCGCCGAAACGCAGGCCATTGCCCAGGACTCGCTCGCGCTCTCACATGAGTTGACCGCGCTGTACCTCAGCTCGTTCAAGGACCAGGGCATGCTCACGCGCATCCTCAGCCTGCCGGCCAACGTCGTGCGCGACGCCACGCAGCTCAGCATCGTCAACAGCTCGGAGCGGAAGAAGAAGGAGGAGGAGCTCGTCGGCCGCCTCGCCACCATTCAGGAGCGCCTCCAGATCGTCCAGTCGGCTGCCCCCACCAACTAAGAGGACTCCCCCAGCCATCTCTTTCGCCGCGCGGAAAGCTCCGCGCGGCTTTTTTTTGGTCGCCGGCGGGCAACCGATTGGGAGCGACGCTTCACCGGATCAGTAGCAGCAGACATACCTGGATGGAAAATAAGGATCGGGATGAACATTGGGCCCCGCGGCAGTTCTCAAACATCAATCCGACACGCCATGAAAGCTCGCCTCCCTTTTCCCTCCGTCTCCACTCTCCGCCACTGGCTGCACGCCCACCGCCCGCTCGCCTGGGTCGAAGCGCTCCTGCCCGACTACGATGCGTGGTCTCCCGATCCTCCCGTGATCGAACGCCTGATCCGCTAAAGACCGTGAGGTGAGGTGGGGACAGGCACCCACCGGCCGCCAGGTGGACGCGCGGCTCGCCCGCCACCGGCGGGGTCCCTCCGCGCGTTGGTTCGAGCGTGCGAGAGCCCGTCCGACTTCGCAGCGGGCGCGGGGCCGAGCCCGCCCACCCGGCCTTGGCGAAGGCCCTCCACGCATCCACACCCACGTGCGATTCGTTTTGCCGACCGCATCGGTTTGCCTACCCATGGCGGGCCGTGCCTGCCCCTTTGATCGTGCCCCTCCCCGTTGCGCGCCGCTTCCAACGCCGCGCCCTGGGGCTCGACGAACCGCACGGATCTGTCGCCGCCGCCCTTGCCCACCACGGCTATGTGCAGATCGACCCGATCAATGTCTGCGGACGCATGCATGACCACATCCTGCGCAACCGCGTTTCAGGCTACCGCGAAGGCGATCTTTTTCGTCACGTGCACGGGACGGCTACATCCCTCCGCCCCGAAGAGCGAAGCGCCTTTGAACATCATCTTCCCTCCACCCACATTCTTGTCACCCTGACTGCAGACGCATGGCCGCACCTCAAAGCCGCGATGCGTGCCCGCTCCCGCCGCGCCGGACCGTGGTCCGGGCGCCTCTCGCCACGCGAAAAACTCGTGGCGTCCCGCATCCTCTCCGCGATTGCCGCCCGCGGACCGCTGGCCTCGGACGACTTCGACGAACCCGGCCGCGCCACCCGTCTCTGGGGCAGCGCCACGCTCGTCAAGGCGGTCATGCAAAAGCTCTTTTTCCACGGAGAACTGCTGATCGCAGGTCGGGACAAGGGCCGCCGGCGATACGATCTGCCGGAACGCGTAGTGAAGCCGGCACTACTTAAGGTCCCGGAGCCGTCCTCCGACGAGACCGCCCGGTGGGAGACCCTCCTGAAACTGCGTCAGCGCCGCCTCGTCACCCTCAAGCGCGCCGAGCTGCCGCGGGTCGCGGATGCGGTTGTCCCCGTGAAGATCGACGACGGCCCCGTCGTGCACCTCTTGAAGGACGACCTGCCGCTGCTGGAATCCTCGTTCACGTCCGCAGCCCGCCCAGGAGAGGCCTGCGCAGTTCTCCTGCTGGCACCCCTGGACCCGTTGATCTACGATCGCTCCCTCACGCGGCGCCTTTGGGCGTTCGACTACACATGGGAAGTGTACACACCGCCGGCGAAACGGTTGCGCGGCTACTACGCCTTGCCCGTTCTCTCGGGTGATCGCCTGGTCGGCCACGTCGACGCCAAGGCGGACCGCAAGGGCGGGCGTCTTCACGTTGTCGCAAAACGCATCGCGCGAGGCCACGCGATCACACCCGCCGTGCGTGATCTCGCGGCGTTCCTCGGATTAAAGAAATAGTCGCAGGCCCCCCGGGAGGACGGACACTCCTGTCCGTCCTGTCCGTCCTGCCTGGCGTGCGCGCCTCCGGGTAAATACCGACGGACAAGAGTGTCCGTCCTCCCAAGGCACAAGCCCTCGCGCCGAACCCGGCGATGAAAACCGTCCGAATCAGCCAGCAACACCTCCCAAAAACCCCGAAAACTGCCCCCCTGGGGCTCTTGGGAAATTTGAGTTTGCCAGCCGCGCGGGCCGCCCGTCACCCTGCCCTTTCTCGTTCCGACCAACCCTTTTCAAAAACCAACACCCATGGCCGAAGAACTCTCAGGTAATGTATTGGTGGGCCAATCCGGTGGCCCCACCGCCGTCATCAATTCCAGCGTGGCCGGCGTCGTTGCCGAAGCCCTCAACCACAGCTGCATCGAAGAGATCTACGGCTGCCTCAACGGCGTCCTCGGCATCCTCCAGGAAGACCTGATCGACCTCGCGGCGGAATCCCAGCAGACCATCCGCGCGCTCCGCCACACCCCGGGTGCCGCCCTCGGCACCTGCCGCTACAAGCTCAAGAAGCAGCAGGATTTCGAGCGCGTCCTCGAGGTCTTCAAGGCGCACAACATCCGCTACTTCTTCTACGCCGGCGGCAACGACTCCCAGGACACCGCCGACAAGATCTCCAAGCTCGCCCAACAGCAGGGCTACGACCTGCGCGTCATCGGCATCCCGAAGACGATCGACAACGACCTCGTCGCCACCGACCACTGCCCGGGCTACGGCTCCGTCATCAAGTTCATCTCGACCACCGTCCGTGAACTCGCCTGCGACAACGAGGCCATGGGCCAGGGAGACCTCGTTTCCATTCTCGAGGTGATGGGACGCAACGCAGGCTGGATCGCCGCCGGCGCCGCCCTCGCCAAGCGCCGCGATCACCCGCACGATCCCCCGCACCTGATTTATCTCCCCGAGGTCGCGTTCTCAGCCGAAAAATTCGTCGCCGACGTCCAGCGCGTTCTCAAACGCGAGAAGTACTGCCTCATCGTCGTGGGCGAGGGCCTCGTCGACGCCGACGGCAACTACGTCGCAGCCGCCGAGGCCACCGACGCCTTCGGCCACGCCCAACTCGGTGGCGCCGGCGACTACCTGCGCAGCCTCGTTGAACAGAATCTCCCAGGCGTAAAGGCCCGGGTAGCCAAGCTCGGCATCTCCCAGCGCGCCGCCGCCCACGCCGGCTCCAAGGCCGACTCCGACGAGGCCTTCCTCGCCGGCCAGGCCGCCGTCAAGGCAGCAATCGCCGGAGAGACCGACAAGATGGTCACCCTGATGCGCGGCGACGGCGATCACTACACCTGCGAAACCGGTCTCGCCCCGCTCGGCGAGATCGCCAATGGCGTGAAGAAGCTCCCCCGCGAGTGGATCAACGAAGATGGCGTCAGCATGAACTTCCAGTTCCTCCGCTACGCCCAGCCGCTCATCCAAGGCGAAACGCAGGTCCCGTTCGAAAACGGCCTTCCGCACTTCGCCAAGCTCGATAAGGAGCGCGTCGACAAGGTCCTGCCCGCTTACGAGCTCTGATTCGACTCCCACCCTTTGCCACCAAGGCCGGTCCTTCAGACCGGCCTTTTTGCTGACCAGCCTTCAACCACCTTCCCGCCCATGACTTCCTCCTCCGCCCCGCCCACCACCGGCCTGCACCACGTCGCCCTCAAAACCCGCGAGTGGGAGCGCTCGGCTGCGTTCTACCGCGAACACCTTGGCTTCACCCTGAAAATCTCCTGGACGATGCCCAACGGGCTGCGCGCCGCCATGTTCGACATGGGCGGCGGCCAATACCTCGAGATGTTCGAGGATCCGGACTTTGCCCCCGCGCCCGACGGCGCACTCATCCATCTCGCTGTCCGCACGACCGACGTCGACGGTGCCACCTCCCGCGTGCGTGCCGCCGGCATGCGGGTCACCGTTGAGCCTAAGGATGTCACCATCCAGACCACGAACGACTTCGGCCCCGTGCCGGTGCGGCTCTCGTTCTTCATCGGCCCGAACGGCGAGACGTGGGAATTTTTCCAGAACGAGCGCACATGAAGCTGAACGGTCCGATCATCGTACGGCTCGTGCTGTACTCCATCCTGATCGTCATGGCGTTGATGATCCGCCACCGCCTCCAGAACCGTCCGCCCCCGCCGCCGTCGGGGCCCTTCGAAGTCACCATCGAGCCGGACCCGGCGCCCGCCGATTCTGCTCCGAAGGACTGAAGGCCCGGATTATTCCACCTCCGCGACGGGCGTCCGCCGCACGAAGACCCTCAAGGGCACGCCCTCCTGGTCACCGATGACGCTCAACACCAGCGTGTAGTTGGCATTCACATACGCCGCAAACTCCGGAAATGACTCGATGCCGGAAACCGGGACATCCCAGTTCCAGACAAAGCAGTCCGAGGCCACGGCGTCGACCACCACGTCAGGTCGCTCCCGGATCACATCGTCGAGGAACTGCGTTCGCAGCCGTTCCCTGCTCGGCCCGGGATCGATGAGAAAGTGACTGATCGTGTGGCGCGAGGCGCTCAAGAGACCCGAACGAACGTAGAGCGTGGGCATCCATCCCCACACGACCATCGTCGACGCCTCCGGCGCCAGCCGCTCGATCTCGCGCGCCACGACCGCCGGCAGGTCGCCCCCGGCATTCGCCCTCATGTCATGAAGCCGCTGCCGCAGCGACGCGCCCGAGGCGTAGTTGTAGCCGGAGAAAACGAACACAGGCACCACCAGGCAAAGAACCGCGACTTTTCCCGGATGCTCCGTACCAAGAAATCCGTTACGAAAACCCGCACGCGCTGCAGCCTGAAACAGAATGCCAATCGCCAGGAAAAGGGGCCCGACGAGGAATATGTGGTAATGCCCGAACCCATGCGGCGGGCGAACACAGCAGTAGACCGTAATCGCCAGGTAGAGCACCGCGAACAGGCCCGTCCAGATATCCCGACGACCCGCAGGCCCAAGACCGCGCCACCTGTACAGGGACAGCAATCCTCCCAGCGCGAACACCGCCGCCATCAATCCGTTGAGCTGGCTCCAATAAAGAAGAATTCCCAGCCGGGAGAGCGCCGCACGCACCCCAAACTCTCCGGCATAGCCGAGGTTCGCGACAATATAAGAGGCCCAGAAGTCCCCCAGGACACCTCCGGCCGCAACCACGCCCACGATGACCGCCGTCGGCAGCACGCCCGCCGCGGCAACCAACCCAAATAAAGCGATTCGCCGCCCCAGCGGGCGCGGGACGGAGCCGTGAAACCATGCCGAAACGCCCGCGGCAGCGCAGACCAGCAGGGCGATCGGCGCCGACTGTAGCTTGGCCCACGGCGCGATCCCCGCGCTGAACGCCGCGAGAGGCAGCCCGGCCATTGAAAACTCCGGCCGTTGCCGGACCCACACGAGCGCCAGCACCGCCAGCCCAAGCAAGAGCGCGGGAAGCAACTCGGTCGCATAGTACATGAAGTTGATCGACGACGTGCACACCACGGCGAACGTGCCGGCCAAACCAACCCAGGCCGCCCAGCGAAAAGGAAGGAGCAGGCGCACCGTGAAATAGCTGACCACCGTGATGACACCCAGAAGCAACGCGCCCAGGAAATGAATTGCGCCATAGCTCATCGGCCAGCCCGCCTTGTGCAACAGCATCAGAAACCACGGGTTGACCGGGCCAATCGTACTGCCATCCACCGAACGCCAGGGTACGGGATCGCGCTCGTAGCGTTCGATCTGCACTAACAACTCGCTTTCGTCGCCGCTCAATTCGATCGGAAAATCCCACGTGAGATGCCGGGAGGCGACCACCGCGACGAAGATCACGCAACCGACGATAAACTCGCGCGTGAACGGCGATATCCGAAGGGAAGTAACGTGGGATGACACAGCTGGACTCGGCCGGACACGTTGTCGGCCGCGGCGCGCATGGCAATTCGAACCATGGCGGTAATCCAAACCCAAGCGGAGAAAAGCAGGAGCGGCTTGCCCGCCTTCGGAGGGCTTTACGCCGCGATGGATGCCGTCCTCGAAACACCGCGGCGTAAAGCCGCTCCTACCCCGGGCCTTCCCCGTTTCTCACGCCTCCTCAGCGATCCGATAGGGCGGGCGCTGGGTCTCTTTCAAAAGAAATCGTCCATCCTCCAGCCGGTCGGCCCGGTCGCTTTCCACCCGGACGAGGTCGTCGCCGGACAAGCCGAGCCAGGGACCGAGCGTGAACGCCGGGCGATCCATGTCGACGCCGTGCGTCTCGACGTGCGTCTTCAGATCACCCACGAAGTCCGGGAGGCCCGCCACCTGCTCAGTCGCCTTCCGCACCGCCGGCAGCGCCGCCTGCTCGCCGAGCCGGTACGAGATGTTGCCATAATGACAGAGCGTCGTCGCGACATGGCTCCGCGCCACGTCGGCCGCCATGACGCCGCGATCGCGTGTGCGGACCGCAGCGATGAAGTTGGCCATGTGCCCTTTCCCGCCGTCGCCTTCGAACGCACGCACGCGCTTGCCGTCGCGATCGTACGCCGCGCCGCCAACAAGACCGGCAAAGTGCCCCCCTTCGCAATGGACCACCACTCCGGTACGCTGTCCGTGATACTGGTCGGCGTAGTTCACGCCCGGCTTGGCTGCGAGGTTGCGAAACTCGAAGGACACCGGCACGTCGGCATAATCGTACACCGTCAGCATCGTGTTCGGGGTCTCGGCCACGTCGTCGACCGCAAATCGTCCGCCAAGCCCGAGCACACGCCGGGGCTGCGTGGCATGCCCGGCAAACATCAGCCCCGCATCGATCACGTGAATGCCGTTGTTGCCCAGATCACCATTGCCCGTGCTCCACATCCAGTGCCAGTCGTAGTGAAGTTCATCCCGGCGCAACGGCTCCATCGGCGCAGGGCCGCAGAATAGATCGTAGTCCACTCCGTCCGGATACCACGGCCGCCGGCGGCCGATCGCGCCACGTGGACGATGGGCCACGGTATGCACATGCTGAATACGCCCGAGGTTTCCCTGCTCCAACCACGCCTTTGCTTCAAGCAGCCCGCGTTCGGAACGGTACTGTGTGCCCACCTGCACGATGCGGTTGTGACGGCGCGCGGCGGCGATCATCCGGCGTCCCTCCCAGACCGTGCGCGACATGGGCTTCTCGACGTAGACGTCCTTCCCCGCCTCGCAGGCCCAGATGGTGAGAAGAGCATGCCAGTGATTGGGCGTGGCAATGATCACCGCGTCGACGTCGGACCGCTCGAGCACACGTCGCGGATCCGCCGCGGTGAAGACCCCCGCGCCCGCCTGCGCGCCCGCCTTGCGCAGCGCGGCCGGATCCACATCGCATAACGCGACCACACGCACCCCCGACACGGAGGCGAGGTCCTTCAAATGCGCAGTCCCCTTGCCGCCGAGTCCAATGATGCCGATGCGCACGGCTTCGTTCGCCGAGACACCTGCGGACCGCACCGCAGGAAACGGCGCCGCCACGGCACCGGCGAGAAGAAGAGACGACTTCAGAAAGGTTCTACGGGGCAACGGATTCATAGGCAGACAACAGGGGGTAAACCAATTTGCCCTGCCTCGGGGCCAGACAGGAACACGAACATCCTGTGGCAGGGTTGCGGGGCGTTGACAACCCCAAGCAAGCCCGAAAACGCCTGCTTAGCGGTGTTGATTATTCATTCCCAGAACGCGCCCGATCCATACAGACCGGCCCAGCTCATCCGGTGCAGATCGGAGGGCGGAACCGGGAAATTCCTGAAGCCACGCTTCCTTTAGAATGAACTCCCATGCGACGAACCGAAACGCCTGGCAGGAACTGCGAAGAGCGCGGGCTGACTACCGTCAACGACCGTTCAACTAAAACCTTCAAAGGATAAAAACCATGTCTGCAACCAACCTCAAAGATCTCCTCATCGACGAACTCAAAGACCTCTACCACTCCGAAGGCCAACTCGTGAAGGCCCTGCCCAAGATGGCGAAGGCGGCGCAAAACGAAGACCTCAAGAAGGGCATTCTGGACCACCTCGAGGAAACCGAAGGCCACATCCGACGCCTCGAGGAGGCATTCGAACATCTGGGCGTGCCCGCCAAGACAAAAGTATGCCCGGCCATGAAAGGTCTGATCGAGGAGGGCAACGAAGGCATCAAGGAGCACGAGGCTTCCGCGCTTCGCGACGCCCTGATCATCGCCTCTGCACAAAAGGTCGAGCACTATGAAATCGCCGCGTACGGCACCGTGCGCGCCCTTGCCGAGAAGCTCGAGGAAAACGAAGTCGCGCGCCTGCTCCAGGAGACGCTCGACGAGGAAGGCGAGGCCGACAAAAAGCTCTCCGAGATTGCGGATACAGTGAACGAGGAAGCCTTCGCGCTCAGCGGGAAGGATTAAGCGGGCGCCGGCTCCCCCCGCGGACAACACAGAACGCGCCCGCGACGGAATCCGGCGTTTTCAAAGGAATCCGTAGGTAAGCGGCTTGCCCGCCACAGGAGGGCTTTCCGCCGCGATGCATTGCGTGCGCCTGCCATCGCGGCGTGAAGGCCGCTCCTTCACGCGAGCCCGCCCTGCGGATTCCTTCCGGCCTGAACTTCCCACTTGGCAACGGCCGTCATCGACCGCAGTTCTTCGGAATGAACCATCGCACCCAGGCCGAGTATTTCATGAAGGGCATCACCGCCGGCGCCATCGACGCCGCCGAGGTCATCGCCTGGTCCGACGAGGTGATCGTCAGCGCGCCCAAGGCGGAGGACTGGATGGTGGAGATCTCCAGTTGCACGCCGGAAGATCGCCTGAAGATCCTCGGCCTGCTCAACACCGTAAAAGGCGACGCCGACCCGGTCGAGCTTGCCGCGTTGCTCAAGGCCAAGGGCCTGAGCTGAGGATTTTCACAAGAGGTAACAGAGACAAAGGAGGGGAAGACAGCCTCGCGGACCCGCCCGGCATGACCGCTCCCGGCATCTTTCGGCGTATAGCGGGTCCGGCTGCCCTCCGCCGTGGATCCCTGTACCCCGTGTAACCTCCCGCTGCCTCTGTGTCGGGGCCCGGTGCACTCTGTGAAACCGGCCTTGCCTGTTCTTGTGGCGAAATTCGCCGGCCACGCGGGCCCGCGTGTATCCACCCGCTCATTTCACTCGCTCGAGCAGGCCGCGATGCCGGAGCCACTCCTCGGCGCGCTGAGGCCAGGTCGACGACGTGCCGAGGCCCGTGCGCATCGCCATGCCGTGGGAACCGCGTTCAAACGCGAGCAATTCACCGGGAACCCCCGCCTTCGTCAGCGCCTGAAAGAAGCGGATGCTGTTCTCGATCGGAACAAGCGTGTCCTGCTGCGTATGGACAAGCAGGGTCGGAGGCGTCGCGGCAGTGACGGAATTCTCCAGCGACATTCGGGCAACCAGGGCGGGATCCGGCGAGTCCCCCAGCAACTGCCGGCGCGAGCCTTCATGGCCGACACCAGGGTCCATGGAGATCACCGCGTACATGAGGATGAGAAAATCGGGACGAGCGTTCACCGCATCGAGTGCATGACCCGTCCGACCATCGTCATGATCGAAGAGCGTCCCCGCACTCGCAGCGAGGTGCCCGCCGGCCGAGCTGCCCATCACGCCGATGCGGTCGGCATCGACCTTGAACTCGGCCGCCCGCGACCGCACGAGGCGCACCGCCCGCAACACGTCCTGCAACGGCGCCGGATGACCGTAGTCCCCGACTCGGTTGGTGAGGATGAACGACGTAACACCCAAGGTGGAGAGCCATTGGGCATACTGAACGCCCTCGCGCTGATGCGAAAGACCGGCGTAGCCGCCGCCCGGGCAAATGATCACCGACGCGCCATTCGCCCGGTCGACTGCAGGCGCTACGACCGTGAGCCGCGGTTCGGAAATGCGTGTGATCCACCCGCGCGCATCCGCCACCTCCGGCCCAATCGGCCCTTTCGCCGCCGGCGCATCCGCCCGCATCGCCGACGGTACACCTTCGGGCCAAAGCGGAACGACAACGTCCTGCGCCCGGCCGGCAGACGCGAAGGCGGACAGCACTGAAACAAGGACGAGAGCGATGAAGCGGGGTTTCACGCGCTCACAAGAACACCCCGCCGCCCGTCTGGCGACCAGAGATCTCCGACAACCACGATCCCAAATCGTTCGGCGCCTGTCTCAGGCGCCCCCCAGTCACCCCGGTTCCCGGGTTAGCTGGTCGGGCGGATTGGAGTTTTGCGCCCTAGGGCGAGAACTCCGTCAAAACGCGCAGGGTCTCCAACTTCAGGCCGTCTTCATCCATCGCGCGCTTCCCCTCGGGTGACGCCAGCAACGCGTCAAACGCAGCCATGTCCGGTATGGTGAAGATCAGGCCGGCTGAATTCGGATTCGTTGGATCGCGAAAGGTGCGCGCCTTCACACCGATCGTGCTGAAAAGCTCGTGACGACTGCCTGGCCCCGAGCGCCAGGCCTTCGCCCAAACTTGTCCGTCTTTGACTTCGTGAAAAACAATAGCGGTTGTCATCCGAGATGCTGATTGGGGGTTGTTGAATGATCACCGATGCGCGAGACACCGTCTTCGGGGATGACGAAGAGTAAGCGCGCTGGAACAGGGGGTACAACCTCAATAGCGAAGAGCCGCGGGGTATCTTGCAACGATCGCTGTTCAACACCACTTGAAGTGCTCTCGATGCTGTTCGGGACAGCTACGAGGCGTCTTCACGGTTTCATCCGCATAGGTCCGGCTAAGCCAAAATGCTTCTCACCACCTGCGCCGGCTCCACGCCAGTCAGGCGCTGATCGAGGCCTTGCGATTTGAACGTGAACTTCGAGTGGTCGATGCCCAGGCAGTGCAGGATCGTGGCGTTCAGGTCGTGCAGGCTTACAGGGTCGCGGATGATGTTGTACGAGAAGTCATCGGTTTCGCCGTAAACGAGCCCGCGCTTCACGCCACCACCGGCGAGCCACACGCTGAAGCAGCGCGGATGGTGGTCGCGGCCATAGTTTTCCTGAGTGAGCGTGCCCTGGCTGTACACCGTCCGGCCGAATTCTCCCGCCCAAATGACGAGCGTGTCGTCCAGCATCCCGCGTTCCTTCAGGTCGGTGATGAGTGCATAGCAGGCCTGATCGACATCGCGGCACTGCAGCCGGTGATCGCTGGGCAGGTTGCCATGCTGGTCCCAGCCGCGGTGGAGGATCTGAACGACGCGCACGTTGCGCTCCGCGAGGCGGCGTGCAAGCAGGCAGCTCGCCGCGAAGGTGCCGGGTTGTTTCACGTCGTCGCCATACAGGTCGAGCGTCGCTTCGCTCTCGTTCGAGAAGTCGGTGAGATCAGGCACACTCGTCTGCATGCGAAACGCCATCTCGTACTGCGCGATGCGCGTCAGCGTCTCAGGGTCGCCGTAGCGTGCGTGCGCGTGCGCATTGAAGCGATTCAACGCGTCGAGCATCGTGCGCCGTGCGCTGCGATCGACGCCAGACGGGTCCTTCAGGAACAGCACCGGATCGCCCTGCGCACGCAGCGCGACGCCGTTGTGCGACGTGGGCAGGAATCCGCTGCTCCACATCCGCGTGAACAGCGCCTGTGCCGCTGCCTTCGACGACCATTTCGGGGTGAGGACAACAAACGCGGGCAGGTCGTTGTTTTCGCTCCCAAGCCCGTAGGAGATCCACGATCCGAGGCTCGCTTTCCCGGGAATCTCGCTGCCGGTCATGAGAAACGTACACGCCGGATCGTGGTTGATCGCATTCGTGTGCACGCTCCGGACGATCGTGAGGTCGTCGACGAGTTTTGCCGTCCAGGGCAGCAGTTCGCTTACCCAGGCGCCGCTTTGTCCATGCTGGCTGAACGTGAACAGCGACGGCGCCACCGGGAATCGGGCCTGGCCGCTCGTCATCGTGGTGATCCGCTGCCCCATGCGGATCGAGTCGGGCAAGTCCTGGTCAAAGCGCGGTTGCAGTCCTGGCTTGTAGTCCAACGTATCGAGCTGCGACGGCCCGCCGTTCATGTGCAGGTAGATGATGCGCTTCGCCGTGGGTGCGAAATGCGGAAGGCCGGCGAGCGCGGGATGCACCGGGGCCTTGAGCGAATCGGCACCCGCGTAAGTGGCCGCCCGCAGGCGCGGCGCGAGCAAGTTCAGCGCAACGCCTCCCATTGCGAGTCCTGCGCCAGCAAAGAACTGCCGGCGCGTGAGGTGGTTCAGATAATCGTGGCAGGGATTCATCGCTTCAGTTTCGGGTCACGGTCTCGTCGAGGTTCAGCAGCAGGTTTGCGACCATCGTCCAGGCAGCAAATTCGACGGCAGGCAGCGAGGGGTCGGCCCGGGACTCGCCATTGCGGATCACCTGCGCGGCCGCTTCCGGGTGTCTATGGTAGTGCTCCCGCTGTGCAGCGAGGTGCTGGGCGAGCAGATCCTGCTCGGCGGGCTCGGGCACCCGCGCGGTCACACTGCGAAACGCCAGCGCCAGCCGCGCCGCGTCCGATCCCGGGCTGAGCAGCAGGCGCTGCGCAAAGGCCCGTGCGGCCTCGAACTGCTGCACGTCGTTCATCAACGCGAGCGCCTGCAACGGGGTGTTGGAACGGCTGCGCGCGACGCAGAAGTTCTCCCGCGAGGGCGCGTCGAAGGTCGACATGGCCGGTGCGGGAGCCGTGCGCTTCCAGAACGTGTAGAGACTTCGCCGATACAGCTCGGACCCGTAGTCCTGCACATAGGTCTTCGTGTTGCTCCCGCCGAAAGCGACGGGTTCCCAGATGTTCTCCGGCTGATACGGAAACACCGGCGGGCCGCCCATCCTGGGTTGCAGCAGGCCGCCCAGCGCGAGCGCCTGATCGCGGAGCACTTCGGCATCCAGCCGGTACCGGGGCCCACGAGCCAGCAGGCGGTTCTCGGGGTCCCGGGCCAGCAGTTCAGGAGCAGCGTAACTGTCCTGTCGATACGCCCGGGAGGTCACAAGCAGGCGCACCAGTCGCTTCACGTCCCAGCCGGAGGTGCGAAACTCGCTGGCCAGCCAGTCGAGCAACTCAGGATGCGACGGCGGCTCGCCTTGGGAACCAAAGTCCGCCGGCGTGCGGACAAGGCCGGCGCCAAAGAGCTGCTGCCAGAAGCGGTTGACGGTGACGCGTGCCGTCAACGGATTCTCCGGCGCGACCAGCCAGGTTGCGAAGTCGAGGCGGGTGACGCGACCGCCCGTCTTGGGCGCAGGTGGGAGAAAAGCGGGTGTTTCGGCGGTGACGCGTTCGCCGACTTTGTCGTATTGCCCGCGGATCAGCACGTGCGCCGGGAGCGGTTCCGCAAGCTCGCCCGAAATCAGGGTCTTGGGCAGCGTGCGTTCGTAGTGGATCTGCTCGGCCATGAGCTCGCGCACGGCGTGAGCCTCGGCTTCGAGATCGGCTCGGAAGGGGCCGTAAATGTGATCGCGGTGATAGTCCTCGAGGCGCTGCTTTTCGTCCTCGTTCTGCTGCGTGCCGGAAACGCCCAAGAGGTACGTCAGGTCGTGCCGCAACGGGGCGTCAGCGTCATCGCGGGCGATGTTCCGGAGCGGCCGCAGCCACGCTTCCTTCGAGATCAACGGATCGTCGCTGGCACTGGCGGTCGAGATGACGGCACCGACCTTGTCCCACCACGCCGTGCCATCGCTCTGGGCGAGGCGGATCCCGGTGTATTTCTTTTTTTCATCGAGGCCGGAATCACACGCGGCGATCTCCAGTCGCGTGTAAGTCCCGGCCGTCGGCATCGGGCCCGCATGAATCGATTCCTCCGCGATCCGTGCGCCGAACGCCTGTGGATCACCCCAGATGAACCGGTGGGTCCTGCCTTCCCCGATGAACTCGAGACTGATCGCCCTCGGCGGCCGCGTCGGATCGGGGTGCACGTGCACGAAGGCGCGTACGTCTTCCTGCACGGTGAGCACAACATCTCCCGCGGTGAACGCGATGGGACGAGTGACCTCGCCTTCCAGCCGCAGCGCCCGTGTGCCGCCGGCGACGGGTGCGGTCGTTTGCCAGACGCCGGCGCGGGACTGGCGAAAGTTGTCCGGCGTCTTGAGATCGGAATCCTCCGCCCAGATCACTTCGTAGGTGAGCGGCTCCTTCTCGGGCTCGATCAGCGTGCGCCCGGAGGCCAGCAGCGACTCTGCTCGCGCGGCAAGGGCACGTTCGCGCGGAGCCACGGCTCGCGCGAGTTCGTCTATCCGAGCCTGCATCGCCGGAGAATCGGCGACGACGGCGATGGGGCCCGGCGTGCGAATGTTGCCGTCCCAAACGCGGTCGCTGAGCCCCTTGAAGATGGCCCCCATCTGGTAGTATTCGCGCTGCGTGAAAGGGTCGAACTTGTGATCGTGGCACGAGGCGCAATTGGCCGTGAGCCCCAGCCAGACGGCGGCCGTGGTATCCACGCGATCGGCGGTGTTGCGCATCTCCTGCTCCGCTTCGATGGCGCCGCCCTCGGAGGTGGTGAGGATGTTGCGGTTGTAGCCGGTGGCGACGAGCTGCTCGATCGTTGGTTCCGGCAGGAGGTCGCCCGCGAGTTGCTCGATCGTGAATTGATCGAAGGGCTGGTTGCGATTGAACGCCTTCACCACCCAATCGCGGTAGGGCCAGATGGTGCGCACGTTGTCGAGGTGCAGGCCGTGCGTGTCGGCGTAGCGCGCGGCATCGAGCCAGTAGCGCGCAAAGTGCTCGCCATAGCGCGGCGAGGCGAGAAGCCGGTCGACGGCGCGCTCATAGGCCTCAGGCGCACGATCCACGAGAAACGCATCCACCTCCTCAGGCGTAGGCGGTAGTCCCGTGAGATCGAGAGTCACGCGCCGGAGAAGAACCTCGCGAGACGCCTCGGGTGCGAGCGACAGACCCTGGGGCGCCAGCTTGGAGACGATGAACGCGTCGACCGGATGAACCTCGGTGCCGTCGTGAGCCTGATTATTCAGTACCGGCGCGGGTACTGCAGGATGGGCGATCGGCTCGAACGCCCAATGCTGCTGGTACTCTGCGCCCTCCTCGATCCAGCGGCGCAGCAGATCGCGTTGCGCAGGGGAAAGCCGCGACTTGTGGGAGTCGGCCGGCGGCATGACTTCGTCG
Organism: uncultured Opitutus sp.; assembly: GCA_964406745.1. Lineage (GTDB taxonomy): Bacteria > Verrucomicrobiota > Verrucomicrobiia > Opitutales > Opitutaceae > CAMAXB01. The sequence goes on along the minus strand of CAYOSX010000010.1, from coordinate 499 downwards.
TCGTAAGGGCTGATAATCCGCTGCCACAGCTCGGATTCCTCGACGTCACGCGGCACGATGGCACGGAAGCCCTTGCGATCCGCGTACGCCCCGTCCGGACCATCGGCCCGATCAAGCCGGAGGTCCGCCTCACGGTGCGCCGCATCGGTGCCGTGGCAGGCGAAACAGTTGTCCGCCAGAATAGGCCGGATGTGCTGGTTGAAAGAAAGCCGCTCCTGCCCAAACGCGGGCACGGCCAGCAGCACACAAAGTGGCAGGATAGTGGGGTTAGCCATCACGCAGGGGGTCGGGACCACTCAACCGGTTCGGTGCGCAACGTCAATTAACCAGCGAGAATCAGCGGTGATGAGGGGTTCGTGAAGAGGGGAGAGGTCGCCTTACGATGGGGTCAGGCCGAGTGTTGTTGTATTTGGGAGCGCGCGCAGCCTTCAAAAGGAATAATATAACGATACTCGGCCTGACCCTAATGGCGCTAAGTTAAGCGGTGAGAGATTATAGA
>CAYOSX010000009.1:15385-35216 GCA_964406745.1 uncultured Opitutus sp. | reverse complement strand
TGTAGCCGTAATAGCCGTAGTAGCCGCCACCACCGAGGAGCACGACCACGAGCAAAAGGGTTAGAACGGGACGGCGACTCCGTGCCGGCGCCGACGGCAGGCCTGGCATGGTTCCGCCGGTGAAGCTGGCAACCAGTTCCGGCGGCGGCTTTACGCGCATCTTGGGAGGAGGCGGCGCATCCACCCCTGGCGGAGCTCCGGGTGCCGGCCCGGCAATCACGGAGGCAGGCGACGGGGCGGGAGGCAAAGGAGGAGGCTCATCCGCAACCGACTTGGGCTTGAGTTTGAAACCTCCCACAACCGCCGGGGCCGGCGCATCGGAGATGACCGGTGGAACAATCGCAGGCGGCGGAACGGCTGCCGCGGGCGAAGGCTCCGGGAGAAACGGAGGCGGCGGCGATTCTCTGGCGGCTTCCTGCTCCTCTTTTGGCGTAAGGCGCGGTTTGAGCCGAACCTTGGGCTCTGCGCTAGTTGAAACGTCCGCGGGCGGTGGCGGAACCCCCGCGGCAGGCGGAGTTGCGGCGGCAAGAGAACGCGGCTTAAGTTTCAAACGGCCACCTGACGCTTCGTCGCCACCCGGCTCCCCCGGTGCTGCCGGCGGCTCTCCGCGCGGGATCGCGGCGGCTCCCTCAGGGTCAGCCTTAAGCTTAGGCTTGAGCCGGAGCGGTGTTGACGAAGACTCTTCACTCATAGCGTGGACGTTAGGACGTTCTTCGGAACGCGAAACGAAAAAACTGTCGCCGCCCCCTCCTAAACCCGCCTATAACTCAATCTTAGGTATTTTTTTACGCCCATGACGACGCGCCTCCTCACCCTTTTGCTTCTGCTCGCCGTACCCGTGTCCCTCTCCGGCTGCCTGGGCTCAAGGAAGAACAAGGAGTCACCCCACCCCGCTGCGGAGCTGGAAGAGACCTTCAAGGAACGTTGGGTCACGAAGCGCGTTGGCGAAATTCTCCAGGCAGGCGGTGCCGCCGACGGCCTGCAGGCGCGTCGCATCGCCCTCCAGGAATTTCAGGAACGGTACGAATACCTGCGCGGTGTCGAGCGGTAGCTCGCGTAACAGGCCGCCGTCGCGCGAGGCCCGACGCGCCAGTGCGAAGGCGCAGTAATGAAGAGCTTGAGGGGAGCGGCGACACTCTTGTCGCCGGGTTTGGCTGGGGACTGAATTTGCGAGACCGGACTCCTGCGAAGTGGGCGACACGCCCTCCGAAGACGGCCAAAAGCGTCGTCGCTCCTTCAAACGGGCGAGCCTGACGAGGAAACCCGACCTACTTGGTTTCGCCTGGCGTGGGCTCGGGCAAGATCGCAACGAGCTCGACTTCGAAAATCAGCGTGGCCCGTCGCGGGATCTTCGGCGGATCCCCGCGCGTGCCATAGGCGAGTTCGAATGGAATGATGAAGAGGCGCTTCTCGCCGACCTGCATCATCTGCAAGCCTTCCTCCCAGCCATCGATGACAAAGTTGCGACCCAGACGAAAGACGAAGGGGTTCTCCCGGTCCCAATTCTCGTCGAAGACTTTTTCATCGAGAAGGCGGCCCGAATAAAGCACGGACACGAGCTGCCCTTTTTGCGGCTTGGGACCCGAACCCGGGGAAATCAACTGGGAGCGAAGACCGGTCGAGGTGCGCTCGGCGTCCGGCCAGGTCTTGCGTACAATGGAGAGGTCCTCCGGAGGAAGCTTCTCCCGCTGCGCGTGGACGGCGACGGAAGAAAGCAAAAGCGCGAAAAGGCTGAGGGTACGAACGAAACGCATGACAGAACGCCATTCGGGCACGCTACCCGCACGAGGCAAGGCTGTTCAGCCACGCTCACCCCGCAAGGTCACGAGCGTCCTCCGCGAAATGCATCCCGACCGCGCCGGCCGAGACCGTGACGTTGTCCTTGCCCGCCCGACGGCGTGCTAGGTTGCGCGCCTCGCGAACCACCGCCTCCGCCGCCTCGCCCACCTTGGCTGGAACGCCCGCCCTGGCCGGGGCGACGAGATCCGCCGCCTCCGCCGCCGCCGCCGCGTCGCGATGCCCCCTCGGGCGAGGCCGGGCGGGCCGAGAGCGGCTGGTAAGGAAACCCTTCGAGGCGAAGCTCGGGAATGCGTTGTCCGATAAATCGCTGGATCGCCCGAATATCGTCGGCGTTCTCAGGAGTCACCAGGGTGAACGCGTCCCCCACGGCCTGCGCACGACCGGTGCGGCCGATCCGATGCACGTAATCCTCGGGATTCTCGGGCACGTCGTAGTTGATAACGTGAGACACGCCCGCGACGTCGATGCCGCGCGCTGCGATGTCGGTCGCCACCATGATCTCGTACTTGCCGCTCTTGAATCCGGCGAGCGCCTCGATCCGCTGATTCTGCGAGCGGTTGGCATGGAGCACAGCCACGGAGTGCTTCGCGGACTTCAACTTGCGGGCGATCTTGTCGGCTCCGTGTTTCGTGCGCGAAAAGACGAGCACGCTGTCAAAGTCGACCTTCTCGAGAAGGGCGAGCAACAGGTCGAACTTCTGGGCCCACGCCACGGGATAAAGTGCGTGATTGACCGATTGATTGACGGAGCGGTTCACGCCGACCTCCACGCGCACGGGATCGCGCAGGGCAAACGCGGCCACGGCGGCGATCTCGGGCGGCACGGTTGCCGAGAAGAAAAGGGTCTGTCGCTCCCGCGGGCAGCGCCCGATGATGTCCTTCACGACGGGCAGAAAGCCCATGTCGAGCATGCGATCCACCTCGTCGAGCACGAGAATCTGGAGCTCGCGAAGAGAAACCTCGCCGGACTTGAGATAATCGAGCAACCGGCCCGGTGTGGCGACGACGATGTCCACGCCCCGCTTCAACTCATGGCGTTGCGCACCATAGCCGACGCCGCCGAAGAGAGCGACACCACGGATGTCGGAGAAACGCGCAAAGTCGCGAAACGCCGTCTCGACCTGCGCGGCGAGTTCGCGCGTCGGTTCGAGCACGAGCACCCGCGGACTGCGGCCCGGCGCGTGCGCATCGAGCTTGGTGAGGATCGGCAAGGCGAAGGCCGCCGTCTTGCCCGTGCCGGTCTGCGCCGAGCCAATAAGGTCGCGTCCGGAAAGGACCACGGGAATGGCACGCAGCTGGATGGGTGTCGGCTCGGCATAACCGGCGGCGACGACGCCGCGCAGCACAGGCGCCGAGAGAGAAAGAGCTTTGAAAGGCATGGCAAAGGGCGGACCGGCGGGCCCGCAAACGAACGTGTCTAATCGAAAAAAAGAAAAAGGGGACGGGGCGCGTACGCCCAGTCCCCGGGTAAAGTCGGTCGTTAACCGAATCGCTTAGTAGCGACGGTCGCCACCGCGACCACCGCCGAAGCCGCCGCGACGCTCGCCGCCGCCGCCGCCGAAGCCGCCGCGACCACCGCCGCCGCCGCCACCGCCACCGCCGAACGAACGGCCGGCGCCTTCTTCCTTCGGACGGGCTTCGTTGACGGTCAGCGCGCGACCGCCGAGGTCGGTGCCGTTCATCTTCTCAGCCGCGACTTTCGCCTCTTCAGGCGTGCCCATGGTGACGAAGGCGAAGCCGCGCGGGCGGCCCGTCATTTTGTCCATGGCGACATAAACGTCGGTCACGGAGCCGAATTGACCGAAGGCCGAGCGAAGCTCGTCCTCGGAGGTCTTGAACGACATGTTACCGACGTACAGTTTGGAGTTACTCATTTGATGATTTCGTCGATTCCCGTCTGCTGCCAGACTGTTCCCGCTTGTCGGGTTTCAAATCATCACTGAAGCCTAACCTCAACTGACGATCCACCAGTATCTGTCGCCTAACGATTCTCTAACGATGCGGTCGGAGGCTCAGGGATCGGCCGACCGACTGCAAGGGAAATCCTCAACCCGGAAATACTTACGGGTTTCCTTATCACGGTCATTCGAAATCACGACCGAGGACAATCAATTCCAACTGTATCCGCGCCATTGGTTTACCACGTGTCCAAAACAGCCGGCGAACAACCGGGAAGGACAACGCTCATGACCGAAACAGCTGATCCATCCGGCGCCGGTCCCGCTTGGTTGGACGCCCCGTACCACGTTCACGCGCGAGGAATTGCTCCACACGGCTGCGCTCGGCTTTGGCCCATTCCTCAGCGCTGGTGGTTTCCTCACAAAAGGCAGGGACGTCCCGGCCCGGGAGCCGTCGCGGTGGCAGGCCGAGCACGCGGAACGAACGCAGCACGAGGCCGTGGCGCCAGCAAACCGTCTCTCCCACGCGCAGGTCGCGTGCGGGTTTCGCCGGCTGGTCGTTCACCGTCACCGTCCCGGCGCGGCATGCATCGGTTGCCAGACTCCGCGTCTTGAAGACACGGACGCACCACAACCATTTGTCGAGGCGGGAGGCGCTGGGGTCGGTAGCAGGCACGTGGATACGAAACGGCCGCAAGTCTGCGTCAGACTTGCGGCCGGGGCAATGCGTTTGAAGCGCGTCGTGCGCCCGCCGGGATCAGGAAGCCGTGTCCCGCCGAAACTCGTCCTTCAACCAGGAATCGATCAACTCCTTCTCGTGGCGGAGGGAGTCATTCCGGTTGATGGAAAGATTCATCATGAAGGTAAGGTCGCGCAACTGGCGGCTGCCTTCGCGGACCACTTCGCCCCGCGCATTCTCAAGGGTGAACTCGAGGTTGATGCGAGGCGGGTAGATGTCCTTCACAATCCGGATATCCTGATAACGGGCGCCGCGCCACGGCTCGAACTCGCCCGCCATGTCAACGTCGAGGACGGCCACCGTGAGCTTGTGGCCCGGAGGCAGCCATGCAGCGACGCGCTGTTCAATGTGCTCGCGCAGCATGTCGAGGTACATGGTACGGTCTCGCTCGCTGCCAATCGCGTCGGCGCGGACATCCGAGAACGTCTCAGGTTCGACAAAGCTCACCTCAGCGCGCGCCAACGCGAGGTCCGCGGGCGTTACCGCCGAAGCCACAGTCGTCCCGAGCGCGGCGAGCAGACTGAAGAGGAGGGTTTTGGTGTTCATGGTAAATAATGGGACCGCGGGTTCCCAGGGATGTTTCGCAGGAAAAAGCACCCCACCGTGTTGACTTACGCCGGTGTTTGCGAGCGCGGAGCATAGCGTAATCGCGCCGCCTTCTTTCCTTTTCCGACCATGCGGATACGCTCCTCTCATGCTCGCCAATCTGCTGCATTTTCTGAACCGCCGGCGCGTGGCGGAAGAGTACGACCTCGCCTTCGTCAAGGGGGTGGAGGTTCGTCGTCCGCGCGGTCCGCGGAGCCGGAAATCCGAGCGCGTGCTCATCATCGGATGGCTGCTGATCGGCGTGAAGTGCTGGGCGACATGGTGGGCGATCCGGCAGTACGCGATGCCCATCGACCCGTGGTGGATCATTGCACCCACCGTCCTCGCCGCCGGGGTGTGCACCTGGCTTTACCTTCGCCGTCCCTGAGGCGGCCCGGCGGCTTTGCGATTGCGGAGCCCTGTGTTTACCCGGTGAATACCCCCTGCGCTCACGGGCGCTTCCCGACATCACCCGCCGACATGCCTCACGTTCCCGGACTCCGCAGTTGTTACGCCCGCGTCGGGCGTCTTGTTTATTTCGGCCGCATGCTGGACAAGATCCGGCTGCACGCCGCCGGCCGCCTCCCGGCCGACTATCACGCCAACCTCGGCAAGGGCTTCGATGCGCGCACCTGCGCCTTCCTCGGGGTCGACTACGCGGCCTTGCGCGACCGCACCCTCGCCAGCTCCGACGAGGACGACGCGGGCCTGCTTTCGTGGTGCCATGCCACGGGAGGCGAACGCTCCGACTCCACCTGCGACCAGTGGAATCGATTCATGCTCAAGATCGGGTGGCGCGACGATCGGACCGAAGCCCTGCGCGAACGGGTGTCCGAGAGCGGCCTGAGCGACAAACCCATCGAGACCTTCTTCGACTACATCGATTTCGACGAAGGTCGCGATCCGGTGGCCAACCGCTCCTGGGAGCTGCGTCTGCCCCACCTGCTCGTGCTCATGGGCGTGGCCGGCAGCGGAAAAACCACGATCGGGCAGCGCCTCGCCGCCGAGCTCGGCTGGAGCTTTGCCGATGCCGACGATTTTCATCCACCGGCCAACGTCGCCAAGATGAGCGCGGGCGTCCCCTTGGATGACACCGATCGCGCCCCGTGGCTCGCGGCGATTCACGCGCATCTCAGCAAAGCGGGCCGGCGCGACGAAAGCACCGTCGTGACCTGCTCCGCCCTGCGGCAACGTTACCGCGACATCCTCGGCGCCGGCCTGACGGGGCTGACGTGGGTCTACCTGAAAGGCGCGCCGGAGCTTCTTCACGCGCGGCTTATTGCCCGCACTGATCACTTCATGAAACCCGGCATGCTCGACAGCCAGCTCGCCGCACTGGAGGAACCCTCCGGCGCCCTCGTTTGCGACGTCTCCGCGGAGCCGTCGGCCCTCGTTGCCCAAATCCGCCGTCACCTCGGCCTCTGACTCCCATGCGTCCCCTCGCCGCCCGCCGACTCCGCCTTGCCCTGTTCGCCGTAACCTTCGTCGTCCTCGTGGCGCTCGCGGCGGCCGCCTGGGGCTGGCGCCAGCTGCGTGCCAGCCTTCCCACCTTGGACGGCGCCCACGCCCTTCCCGGCCTGTCGGCCCCCGCCACCCTCGCCCGCGATGCCGTGGGAGCCGCGATCATCGGTGCAAAGAACCGGATCGACGCCGCGCGGGTCCTCGGTTTCGCCCACGGGCAGGACCGCTTTTTCCAGATGGACCTCACGCGCCGCAGCGCCTCCGGGGAACTCGCCGAGCTCTTCGGTCCCGCCGCCCTGCCTCGCGATCGCAACGCCCGTCTCCACGGCTTTCAGCAGCTCGCCGACCGGGTTCTCTCACAACTCCCGACCGAGGGCGCCGCGTTGCTCGCCGCCTACGCCGAGGGGGTCAATGCCGGCCTCGACTCGCTCGGCGCACGGCCCTTCGAGTACCTGCTGATTAGGCGCGAGCCCCGGCCGTGGCGCCCGGCGGACAGCCTCCTGATCAACTACGCCATGGCCCTCGACCTGCAGGACGAAACAGGCCATCGCGAGCTCTGCCTCTCGACCGTCCGCGACGTGCTCGGCATGGAGATGCTGGACTTCCTTGCGCCGCTGCACACCCCGGGCGACGCCCCGCTCGACGGCTCGACCACCGGGACGCCCGCGATTCCGGGGCCCCGCGTATTCGATCTACGCCTACATGCTCCCGCGGAGCCGGCGCCGCCCGCAACCGGTGATCCCGGGTTCCGTCCCGGCTCCAACAACTTCGGCCTTGCCGGTGGCCGCACCGCAAGCGGCGCGGCCATGCTGGCGAACGACATGCATCTCGGGCATGCCGTGCCCAACATCTGGTATCGCGCCACGCTGACCTGGCCCGGCCACACCGTTACCGGCGTGACCCTGCCGGGAACCCCCTTCGTGGTGGCGGGAAGCAACGGCCACGTTGCCTGGGGCTTCACCAACAGCTACGCCGACACCGGCGATCTCGTGCCAATCGACGTCGTCGCCGACGCGCCTGACCTCTTCTACATCAACGGCCCCACCCCCACCGAGTTCGAGATCCGGCGATCCCGGATCGAGGTGCGGGGCGAAGACGCCGTCGAGATGGAATCACGCTGGACCGTCTGGGGCCCGCTGGTCGGCACAAACGCACGCGGCCGGCCGCTCGCCTACAGATGGATCATGCACGAGCCCGAAGCCGTGAATCTTCAGATCATGGGATTCGAGACCGCCCGCAACGTGGACGAGGCCATCGCCGTCGCACATCGCAGCGGACTGCCCACCCAAAACGTCCTCATCGCCGATCGCGCCGGCGCGCTCGCCTGGACAATCGCCGGCCGTCTGCCCAAACGCTTCGCCCACAGCGGACGCCTTCCGGTAGTCTGGACCTTCGGTGACCGCGGCTGGGACGGCTTTCTTCCCCCCTCGGAGACCCCGGTCGTCCGTGCCAACGCCGACGGCCACCTCTGGACGGCCAACAATCGCATCCTCGGCGGTGAAGGCCTGGCGCTGCTCGGAGACGGCGGCTACGATACGATCGCGCGGGCCCGGCAGATCCGCGACGGCCTCGTCGCCATCGGCACGGAAGCGGCCGATCGCGCCGAACCGGAGGATCTCCTTGCCCTGCAACTCGACGACCGGGCGCTCTGGCTCGAACGCTGGCAGCGCCTGCTCCTTTCCACCCTCACCGACGAGGCGATTGCCGGCCGGCCCGGCCGCGAGGAGTTGCGCGACGTGATCGCACGCTGGGAAGGCCGCGCATCCGTCGATTCCGCCAGCTACCGCCTGGTCCGCGCCTGGCGCGAGCGGGTCGCCGCCCGCGCCCTCGAACCCGTTTTCCGCCTGTGCACGGGAGTGTATCCTGATTTTGATTACCGCGAGCTTCCCTACGAGCACGCCCTCTGGGCCCTCGCCGACGAAAAGCCGGCACACTTTCTCCATTCAAACTACGACTCCTGGCCGGCCCTGCTGCTCGCCGCGGCGGACGACGTCGTCGAGGAGTTCGCCCGCCAGGACCTCCCGCTTGCCAGGGCCACGTGGGGCGAACGCAACACCGCCCGCATCCGGCACCCGCTGAGCCGGACGCTGCCCGACTTTCTTGCCCGCCACCTCGACATGCCGGCCGATCCGCTGCCGGGAGACAACCACATGCCGAGGGTGCAGCGTCCGTCCTCCGGAGCATCCGAGCGTTTCGTCGTCGAACCGGGCCGCGAGGAGCACGGTATCTTCCACATGCCCGCCGGCCAGAGCGGACACCCGCTCTCGCCCTTCTACCGCGCCGGCCACGACGCCTGGGTGAACGGGGAGCCCCAGCCCTTCCTCCCCGGAGAGCCCCGGCACACCCTCACGTTGCGGCCTTGATTTGCCGTTGTCCCCGCCACGGATTGCCGGCTTGCTCCCTGCAGCATGCGCGGAACGAGAAAGAAAAAACGGAACTACACGGTCTATTTCGCGAGCGAACTCTTCAGCCTGAAGCACCTTCTCGGAAACGCCTACCTCGCCGAGGCGATCCACGAAAAGTCGCACGGACGTTACCTCTGCCGTCTCCCGCAGGACTTCGAACTCCGCGGGTTTCATCCGCAGACGATCCGCGATCAGGACATCCGCGCGCTGCTCGCCTGCGACCTGGCCTTGTTCTGCTTCGACGGCACCGAGCTCGATAGCGGCACGGTGGTGGAGTTCATGTTCGCCAAGTTCGCCGACATTCCGTCCGTGATCCTGCGCAGCGACATCCGCGCTGCCGGCGACCAGGAACGCGGCGATCCCTGGAACCTCATGGCCAGCTTTTATCCCCGGACGGCTAGCGTTCGCCTGGACAGCCTGATCGAGTATCGCGCCCAGCAAAAGCGGCGGGCGCGCGGGCGCCGGGTCAAACTCGATGCGGTCGCCCGCCTTGCCGGCCAGCACGCCAGCGCCACGGCCGGGCACATCACCGACCAGCTGGCGGCGAATGTTGTCCGGGCCTTTGACCGGCTTGTTGCCACCGAGCCCGTCATGCCCAAGCACCTGCGCGAGGAGGTCTACGCCTGGCTCGCCCTCATGCCCGGCCTTCGCGGCAAGGAAAAGGTGCTGCGGAAGGAAATGGAGCGCCTGCTCGAGCAAAAGGTGGAGCGCGAACTGCTCTGACCCCTGCACGCCATGCTCACCCTGCTGAAACATCCGCTCGCCGCGCACATCCTGACACACCTGCGCGACCAGACCACCAAGCCGGCCACCTTCCGCACCCTCGCCTATCAGATCAGCCTGCTGCTGGCCCTCGAGTCCACGCGCGACCTCGCAACGCGTCCCCACCCGATCACTACACCGTTGGAACCGGCCGTGGGCTCGGTCCTTTCGACGGAGCTGGTTGTCGTGCCGATCCTTCGCGCCGGCCTCGGCATGGTCCAGCCGTTCACGGACCTCTTTCCCCACGTCAGCGTCGGCTACGTGGGCCTCGAACGCGACCACGCGACCGCCGTCGCGCGCAGCTATTATCGCAAACTGCCTCCGCTGGCCGGGCGTCGTGTGCTCTGCGTGGACCCCATGCTGGCCACGGGCGGCTCGGCGGTGCAGGCGTTGACTGTGCTCAAGGCGGAAGGGGCGACCGATCTGGCGCTCGTCTGCATCGTGAGCGCACCCGAGGGGGTCGCCACCGTGGAGGCGGCGCATCCCGACGTGCCCATCTTCTCAGGGGCGCTGGATCGTGAGCTGAACGCCCGGAAATACATCTTGCCCGGTTTGGGAGACTTCGGCGACCGGCTCTACGGCACCTGACGGCGGACGGCGTTCAGCGGGCCTTGTCCTTGGCCTCCGGAATGTAAATCGACGCGAGCACGGAAAGCGCGAGGGTCCCGGCGATCACGGCGAGGGACACGCCGATCGGCACATGCACGCCGATGCTTGTGATGAGCATTTTCACGCCGATGAAGACGAGGATGAAGGCGAGGCCCAGTCCCAGATAACGGAACAGGCCCATCACGCCGCTCAACGCGAAGTACAGGGCGCGCAGGCCGAGAATCGCGAAGATATTGGACGTGAAAACGATGAAGGTGTTCTTCGTGATCGCGAGGATCGCCGGGATCGAGTCCAGCGCGAACGCGACATCCGTCGTCTCGACCACCAGCAGAACGACAAAGAGCGGGGTGGCCATCTTGCGTCCGTGATGCACCGCGAAAAACTTCCCGCCAACGTAGTTGGGCGTCACCGGGAAGAACTTCCGGAAGATCCGCACCGCGATGTTCTTCTCCGGATTCAACTCCTCCTTCTTGGGGAGCGCCATCTTGATGCCCGTGAGCACGAGGAAGCCGCCGAAGATGTAGATGAGCCAGTGAAAGCGCTCGAGCAGGGCGACGCCGGCAAAAATGAAAATCATCCGCATGACCGCCGCACCGAGGATGCCCCAGAAAAGCACGCGATGCTGATGCTGCGGCGGCACCCGGAAGTACGTGAAGATCACGATGAACACGAAAACGTTGTCGATGCTCAGACAGATCTCGATCAGGTAGCCGGTGAAAAACTCAAGACCCGCCCTCGGCCCCAGCCACCACCAGACGATGCCGTTGAAGATCATCGCCAGCGTGAACCACACCGCGCACCAACCCAGCGCCTCCTTCATCGCGATGGTGTGCGACTTCCGATGAAACACGCCAAGGTCCAGGGCGAGCATCGCCGCGATGAAGATCAGAAAGCCCACCCAGGCCCAGACGGGAAGTGTTTCCATGGCAAAGGGCGCATGGTGAAGGCCGCCGCCAAACTTCAGCAAGCGGGAATCCGCGCACGGAAAGCCCATGGCTTGCGCTTCTTTGGCTTTGACCCAAGTTAAACCATTAACGACGTTCCGCCCCGCCCCGCCCATGACGCCTCCCGCCCACCCCCGCTCGACTCCTGACGCCGCCGCCGCGCGCGCCATGGTCGACCTCGGGTTCGTGCCGGTCCGGGCCAGACTCATCGAAGTCGCCGCCTTTCTCGACCGCGTCGAACGCCACGGCGTCGACGACGACTATCGCTGCGTCGCCTTGCGCGAAGCCGCGCGCCTGCTCTCCGACGGCCAGCCGGAACGGGCCCGCCGCATTCTCGAATCTTTGAGCGACCCCACCGCCGAGCCCGACGGCGTCTCCACCGGCAAGGCTGCCTCCGGCGCCTGGAAACCCCGCAGCTGACCTCCGCCATGCGCTACATCGAACCGCACGGCCACATGGTGAGCCGGACAACCGACGACTACGAGGCCATGGTCAATGCCGGCTGCATGGCCGTCTGCGAACCCGCCTTCTGGGCCGGCTTCGACCGCTCCTCCGCCGACGGCTTTCGCGACTATTTCCGCCAGCTCACGGAATACGAACCCGCGCGCGCCGCGAAGTATCTGCTGCCCCACTACAGCTGGCTCTGCCTCAATCCCAAGGAGGCCGAGGACCTCTCCCTCGCCAAGGACGTGCTCGCCCTCATCCCCGAGTTTCTCCGCAAGCCCAACGTGCTCGGCATCGGCGAGATCGGCCTCAACCGCAACACGCGCAACGAACTGCGCGTGCTCGAGGAACACGTCGCACTCGCCGTGACGCACAACCAGCTCATCCTCGTCCACACGCCCCACCTCGAGGACAAGCTCAAGGGCACGCGCCTCATCCTCGACCTGCTCCGCGCCCACCCGGCCGTCAACCCGGAGCGCGTCATCATCGATCACGTCGAGGAACACACCGTCCGTCTCGTGCTCGACCGCGGCTTCTGGGCCGGCATCACCTTGTATCCGGATTCCAAATCCTCGCCGCCCCGTGCCGTCGACATGCTGGAGATCACCGGCGGCGAACGCCTCTGGCTCAACAGCGCCTGCGACTGGGGCGTGAGCGATCCGCTCGCCGTGCCGAAGACCGCGCTTGAAATGCGGCGCCGCGGCCATACCGCCGACGAGGTCGACCGCGTCTTCTTCCGCAACCCGCACCGCTTCCTCTCGCAGTGCCCGAACTTCCGCCTGGGGGGAGGCGCGCCGGAATGAACCTCGGCGGCGGTCTCCACCTCGCCTACTGCACCAATGTCCATCGCGGCAGCAGCTGGACGGAAACGTTCGCCGCGCTTGAGACCCACACCGACGCCGTCCGTCGCCGCGTGTCACCCGACGAGCCCTACGCGATCGGGCTCCGCCTTGGCGCCGATGCCGCCGCCGAACTCGCGCGGCCCGACGTGCTCGACGCCTTCCGGCGCTGGCTCGACTCCCGCAACAGCTACGTTTTCACGATCAACGGTTTTCCCTACGGCTCCTTCCACGGAACGCGGGTGAAGGAGCAGGTCTACGCGCCCGATTGGTCCACGCCCGAGCGCCTCGCCTACACCAATCTCCTGTTCGACCTGCTCGCGCGCCTGCTACCCGCGGGCGTTGCCGGCAGCGTCAGCACCGTACCCGTTTCGTTCAAGGGCTTCCCGCAGACCGCGGAGCGACGCAAGGCCTGCTTCGATCATCTCTCCGCCTGCGCCCGTCATCTTGAGCAATTGTGCGAAAAGACCGGCCGCGACCTTCACCTCGGCCTCGAACCCGAGCCGCTCTGCCTGCTGGAAACGACCACCGAGACGGTCGCCTTCTTCGCCGACTGGGCCGCGCATGACCCGCAGGCTGCAGGCCCCTGGCTCCGGTATGTGGGCGTCAACTACGACTGCTGCCATCTCGCCGTCGAGTTCGAGACGCCCCGCGAGGCGCTCGACCGCCTCGCCGCCGCCGGCCTCCGCCTGAGCAAGCTGCACCTGAGCTCGGCGCTGCGCGTGCGCCCGACGCCTTCCGCACGCGAGGCCCTCCGCGCCTTCGTCGAGCCCGTCTATCTGCATCAGGTCGTGGCCGGCCGGGCCGACACGGGCGAGGTCAACCGCCGTTACGTCGATCTGCCCGAGGCCCTCGACGCAGTCGCGCAGGTGCGCGACGACGAGGAGTGGCGCATCCATTTCCATGTGCCGCTGCACGCGAGCCCGGGCGCGCCCTTCGGCGACACGCGAGACCACATCACGGGCGCACTCGACTGGCTTCGCGCCCACCCGGCCGCCTGCCAGCACCTCGAGATGGAAACCTATACGTGGGAAGTCCTGCCCCCGGCACTCCGCCTCGGGATTGAGGATCAACTTGTCCGCGAGTACGCGTGGTCCCTCGCGGAACTGGCCGCCCGCGGCCTGGCCACGCCGGCCCTCGCCGCCCGGGTCGCCGCGGCGGTCCGCGCATGAACGCCGTGCCGCGCTCCGCGGCCCGCGCCTGGTTTGACCTGGCCCGCGCGGGCAACTTCCCGTCGGTCTGGAGCAACGTGCTCGCCGCCCTCGTCCTGTCGTCGTCCGCCGGATACACCTGGCCCTTGGCGGCGACATGGATGCTCGCCACCCTCGCCGGCACGCTCGCGTACGCCGGCGGCACGACCCTGAACGACGTCGCCGACCTCGCCTTCGACCGCCGCCATCGTCCCGAGCGCGCCCTGCCCTCCGGCGTGATCTCGCGCTCTGCGGCCGCGTGGGTCGGCGCCGCCCAGCTGGCCGCCGGCTTCGCGCTCTTCGTGTTCGTGCTGGACGCCTCCGCCCTATGGGCCGCCCTGCTCGTCGTCGTCATTGTCGCCTACGACTGGCTGCACAAACGCTGGGCCGGCTCCGTCCTGCTCATGGCCGCCTGCCGCGCGTTCCTCGGCCTGACCGTCGCCTCCCTTCCCGGGCACGCGTTCACACCGGCCTTGCTCACGTGGGTCGGGTTGCTTTCCGCATACATAGTGACCGTGACGCTCCTCGCCCGCGCCGAATACAAAGCCGGCGCCACCGGCGCCCGGCTGGGGCGCTGGGTCGGCCGCCTGCTGGCCTTCATCCCGCTTGTCGACGCGCTCGTCCTGCTCGCCGTTGGTGCCTGGCCCGTCGCCCTCGCCTGCGCCGCAGCCATTCCCTTGGGCCGGCTCACCCAACGCCTCGCCGCATCGACCTGACGAATAGGGAGATTGAGAAGGAGCGGTGACACGTTTACACGCCTTAGGAGGGTAAACGTGTCGCCGCTCCTTCTCAATCCCGTCAGCCGTTTCCGCCAAGGTTGCCGGAAATTTCGTGTGCATTCGCGCCCGTTCGTGGTTTCAGTCTCCCTTCCCGACCGCATGGACGCCCGCGCTGACCGCCTCTCGCTTCCCATTGTTATCCAGCAAGACCTTCGCCTGTTCTTCAGCCGCAAGGTTTTTGCACCCGACAACACCGTGCTGGCCGAGGTCATCACCCCGCGGGACGACGGAGTCGTTCCTCGCGTGCTCGTTTTTTTGGATGGAGGCCTCGAGCACGCGTTTCCCGAACTTCCGGGCGAGATCGTCTCGTGGTTTGAGGTGCATCCCGGGGTCGCCCGTCTCGTGGGCAAACCCCACCGCGTCCCGGGCGGTGAAGCCGTGAAGAACGACTTCCGGCAACTCGACAAGATCTGGTCCGCCGTGGAGACCGCCCGCCTCTGCCGGCATTCCTACGTGGTGGTGATCGGCGGCGGCGCCGTGCTCGACATGGTGGGTTTCGGCGCCTCCACGGCACATCGCGGCATCCCGCTCGTCCGCCTGCCCACCACGAGTCTGAGCCAGGCCGACGGCGGCATCGGCGTGAAGAACGGCATCAATTACTTCGGAAAGAAGAACTGGCTCGGCTCCTTCGTCGTCCCGCACGCCGTGGTCAACGACGCCGCCTTCCTCCACGGGCTGCCGCCACGCGAACGCCGCGCGGGCCTCGCCGAGGCGGTCAAGGTGGCCCTCATCCGGGACGCTGCTTTCTTTGACGCAATCGAATCCCGGGTGGCGGCGCTCGCCGCCTTCGAAGCGGCGCCGTTCGAGGAGGTCGTGCGGACGAGCGCCCGCCACCACCTCGAGCACATTGCGACCGCCGGCGATCCCTTCGAGAAGGGTTCCGCACGCCCGCTCGATTTCGGTCACTGGGCCGCCCACAAGCTCGAGCAAATGACCGACTTCGCCGTCAGCCACGGCGAGGCGGTTGCCATCGGACTCGCCCTCGACCTGCTCTACGCGGTTCGGATCGGCCTGCTTGCGTCGGACACGGCCGAGCGCGTGCTGCGCGTGCTGTCCGGTCTGGGATTCAGGCTGTACCATCCGGCCCTGGAGGAACGCGGCGAGCAGGGCCGCCGGCTCGTGCTCGACGGCCTCGAGGAGTTTCGCGAACACCTTGGGGGCACGCTCACCATCCCGATGATCCGCGCCCCCGGCGACCGCCTCGACGTCCATGAGATGGACTCCGCCCAGGTCGACGCCTCCCTCGACACGCTGCGGGCCCGCTTCGGCCATGGCTGAGCGCACCGCCATCCTCAACGTTGTCGGACTCACCTCCCGTATCCTCGGGTCCGATACGCCCCGTCTTTCCGCCGCCGTCGCCGGCGGCGGCCTGATCCGCATCAAGCCTGTGCTTCCCGCCGTCACCTGCACGGCGCAGAGCACCTACCTCACCGGCCTTCCGCCGTCGGGCCACGGGTGCGTCGCCAATGGCTGGTACGACCGCACGCTCGACGAACACCACTTCTGGAAGCAATCCAACCACCTCGTCGGCGGTCGGAAGCTTTGGGAGCACGCGCGCGACCGCCGTCCCGGGTTTACCTGCGCAAAACTCTTCTGGTGGTACAACATGTACTCCACCGCGGACTGCTCCATCACACCGCGCCCGCTCTACCCCGCGGATGGACGCAAGGTCTTCGACATCTACAGCCACCCGCTCGCCATCCGCGACGAGATCAAGCGCGACCTCGGGCCGTTTCCCTTCCCGGCCTTCTGGGGACCCACGGCAGGGATCGGCTCATCGCAATGGATTGCCGCCTCCGCGAAATGGATTGAGGAGCGCCGCACGCCCGATCTCTCGCTCGTTTACCTGCCGCACCTCGATTACAACCTGCAGCGCCTCGGCCCGGACGACCCGCGGTTGCGGGACGACGTGCGCGCCATCGACGCCGTGGTTGGCGACCTGCTCGATTTCTACGCCCGGCGGTCCATCAAGCCCGTGATTCTCTCCGAGTACGGCATCACCCGCGTCGACCGTTCCCTGGCCCTCAACCGGCTCTTCCGCGCCCGCGGCTGGCTGACCCTGAAGGACGAGCTCGGCCTCGAGTTGCTCGACTGTGGTGCGAGCCGTGTCTTCGCGATCGCCGATCACCAGGTTGCCCACGTTTATGTGAACGACCCGTCGATTCGGAACGAGGTGCGCACGCTGCTCGAGAACACCGATGGTGTCGCGTCCGTCCTCGACGAAGGCGGGAAACGCGCCGCCGGCCTCGATCATGCGCGTTCGGGCGACTTCGTTGTCTTCTCGGCGGAGAACACGTGGTTCACCTATTACTATTGGGACGACGACCGGAAGGCGCCGGATTTCGCCCGCTGCGTGGATATCCATCGCAAGTATGGCTACGATCCCGTTGAGCTCTTTCTCGATCCCGAACTCAGCGTGCCGAAGCTCCGCCTCGCGTGGAAACTTCTACGCAAGAAGCTCGGTTTTCGGACGCTCATGGACGTGATCCCGCTCGAGGCCTCGCTCGTCAAAGGATCGCACGGAACCTGCCCGGCGCGAGAGGACGAGTGGCCGGTCCTGATCGGCACAGGAGCTTCCGCTGAGCCGATCTCCGCCACAGCCGTGCATGACCGGTTGCTGGCCGTGGTGTAACAACGGGACTCAGTCCGCGCGTCGCTTCGCTTTCGTCGTCATCACCTCGTCCAACGCAACCAGCAACGACGCGGCCGAGTAGGGTTTCGCCAGAAAAATGCGGACGTCTGCGGCGGTTCCCGCCGGCAGGTTACCATTGCCCAGGAGACCGCTGGCCGCGATGATCGGCAGCTCCGGATCGAGACGATGCAAGGCGCCGATCAGCGCCGCGCCATCCATGACCGGCATCATCATGTCGGTGATCACGGCGGCGACTTTCTTCCGATTCAGGGCGTACACACCCACCGCCTGGGCGCCATCCTCGGCGGTCAGGACACGGTAGCCACAGGCCTCGAGCGTGTCCCGCACGACCTCGAGAATGGAACGCTCGTCATCCACCACGAGGATCAGTTCTCCGTGGCCCCTCGGTAGATCTGCCACTTCCTCAGGCTCCGGCATCGCCATTCCTTCCTCGTACTTCGCAGGTAGATACACGCGGAAACTCGCGCCCCGTCCGACTTCGCTCAGAACGTGGACGAAGCCTCCGTGACTGCGCACGATCCCGAGCGTGGTCGAGAGGCCGAGCCCGCTGCCCTTTCCCACGGTCTTCGTGGTGAAAAACGGCTCGAAGAGGCGCTTCATCGCCTCGGCATCGATTCCCTCGCCCGTATCCGAGACGTCGACGAGCACGTAACGTCCTGATGCAACATCTCCGCTCATTGCTGCGAACGGCTGGTCGACCTCCGCGTTGGCGACCTTCATGGTGAGCGTGCCGCCGGCCGGCATGGCATCACGGGCGTTCACGCAAAGATTGAGCAAGGCCTGATTGAGCTGGAGCGGGTCGCCCAGCACCATGCCCAGCTGTGCGTCGACCTGGGTTGCGAGGCGGATGTTTTTCGGGAACGTGTTGCGCACAATCGTCTCGATCTCACGGACAACCTGGTCAATCGGCACCGCCACCCGCGCGCCCTCGACCCCGCGCGCGAACGACAACACCTGCTGCACCAACTCGGCTCCGCGCAATGCGCTGCGCTCGATGTTCGTGAGGACCTGCTGGCTCTTGGGATTCAGGTCGTTCGATTTGAGCAGGCCGACTCCCATCATGATCGGCGCGAGCAGATTGTTGAGATCATGGGCAATGCCGCCGGCAAGGGTGCCCAGGCTTTCCATCCGCTGCACCCGCAGGAACTGCTCCTCGAGCTGCTTGCGCTCCGTGATGTCGGTCGTCGTTCCAACCATTCGAAACGCTTCGCCGGCCTCATTGAACTCGGCTTGTCCCGTCGTGTTGAACCAACGGTACTCGCCAGCTTTCGTGCGCAGCCGGTACTCGACCTGATACGGCCGGCGTTCTTTCGACAAATGGGCCTGGAGCGCCTGTTTCACGCGATCGACGTCTGCCGGATGGATCTGCTCCAGAAAGTGCGCCGCCGTCGTCACGAACTCACCCGGCCGGTAACCCAACATCTCCTGATGCCGGGGCGAGTGGTAGACTTCGTCCGTCCTGAGATTCCAGTCCCAGATCCCGGCCGTCGTGCCCCGCACCGCCAGTTCGAAGCGTTGCTCGCTCTTCTTCAGCGCCAGCTCGGCGGCCTTCCGCTCGGTGATGTCGAGCGTGGTGCCGGTGACCCGCACCGCGTTGCCGTCCTTGTCCCGCTCAACTTCGCCCAGCTGATGCACCCACCGAAACGATCCATCCGGCCGCAGGATGCGGTGCTCGACGTCGAGCCGGGCGCCTTTTTCCCAAGCCGTCTCCTGGGACTCGCGCAAGGCCTCGCGATCCTCCGGGTGCACGGCGGCAAGAAAGGCCTCGTACGTCGGGGAGAACGTCTGCGGATCCTTCCCGAAGATCCTGTGGGTTTCCACGGACCAGCGGAGCGAGCCCGTCTTCAGATCGCGTTCCCAGCTGCCGAGGTGGGCAATCCGCTGCGCCCGCGCGAGATTCGCCTGGCTCTCCCGCAGCGCCTCCTCCGTCCGCCGGCGTTCCGTGATGTCGGTGTGCGTGCCCACCATGCGAAGCGGCTTGCCCTCGGGCGAACGCGTGAGGACCTTGCCTTGATCGAGGATCCATCGGTAGCTGCCATCCTTCGCTCGCATCCGATGTTCGGATACATAAAGTGGCGACCGGTCCTCCATGTGCTCGCGGATGAGTGCGAGCGTGGGCTCCAGGTCATCGGGATGGACGCGACTCGACCACGAGTCCAAGGCGCGGGGGATCTCAGTGGGATCGTAACCGAGCATCGTGCACCACCGGTCCGAGAAGAACACGGCGTCAGTCTGCAGGTTCCAATCCCACACGCCCTGTTCGCTGCCTTCGAGGGCGAACTGCCAGCGTTCCTCACTTTCCTGCAGCGCGCGCTCGACTCGCTTCTGGTCCTCCATCTGGCGGCGCAGCTGGAGCTGCGTCATCACATGCCGGCTGAGAACAGAGAGCACGCGCCCCTGTTCCTCCGTCAACTCGCGCGGCACCGTGTCGATGAGACAAAGCGTTCCGATGGCGAATCCGTCGGGCGAAACCAAGGGTGCTCCCGCGTAAAAGCGAATGCCGGGATGCCCGCTGACCAATGGGTTGTCAGCAAACCGGTTGTCCTTGGTCGCATCCGGCACAACCAGCGGCCGGACGCCGCGGTCGAGCGCATGCGCACAGAAGGCGACCTCCCGGGGTGTTTCGGCCACGTCCATGCCCACGCTCGCCTTGAACCACTGCCTCCGCTCATCGACGAGTGTGATGAGCGCGATCGGCACCTGGCAGAGCTGCGCCACCAGCGC
>CAYOSX010000009.1:13687-15285 GCA_964406745.1 uncultured Opitutus sp. | reverse complement strand
GGCAGCACCATCGGTACCATGAGCTCGGAGCCGCGCCCGGTCGACCAGAGCACGGGCAGAAGGGACAGCATCGTGGTCGTGTTGGTCATGATGGCCGGCCGCCGGCGCCGCAGGCCCGCGATGAAGACGCGGCGATGCACTTCGTCGACCGTGCCGGGATGGGTCGTAAACTGACCTTGAATGTAGGTGCCGAGCAGAATGCCGTCGTTGAACATCACCCCGAGCAGGACAAGGAAGCCCACGACCACGGCCGTGGTCATCTCCACATCCCAAAGCCACACGAAGAAGAACCCGCCCGCCGTCGTCACGGTGGCGTTGCAGATAACGATGATCGCCGTGATCAACCAGGACCGGGTGCCCACGTAGATCATCACGACCATCATGAGCAGGGAGACCGCGATGATCCAACGCAGCGTCTCGTCCGCCTTCAGCTTCTGCTCATAACGGCCCACCCAGCGGTAGGTCGTACCGGGGGGGAGCTCGAGGCGGCCGTCCTCCAGCGCCGCCCGCAACCGCGCGTCGGCGTCGCGCACGACCTCGACTTCCCCGCGTCCACGGGCGTTGAGCATCACGTACTGCGTCCGCTTGCCTCCTTCGGACCGGATGGCCATCGGACCGATCGTGTACGTCAGGCCGGACTCGCTCGGACGCTCACCCTCCAACCGTATCCGGTTTGCCGATATCTCCGTGGTGATCTCCACGGGCAGATCGTCTCCCGCCGGTACGGTCAACTCCACGCGACGCTCCGCCAGCACCGTGAGATTCCGTTGGTGGGCCAGCGGCAGCCGCGCCAGCAGGTCGGACGCCGTGGGACCGTTTTCGTCCAGCACGAGCGTGTGAATGCGCGGAGCGGCCAGCAGGCTCGCGAGAGGCACGGAACCCCCCTCGCCCGCCGCGGGCACACGAAGCTCGAGCAGTTCGTCAGGATCATCCCGCCGTTCGCGCGCATAACGGATGCGCAGCGGATAGCGCAGCGCCCCTTCCACCGAAAATGTGACCGCCATCCCGCCCAAGGCCGTCTCCACGGAGTTCATCACCTGTTCGTTGGTGAGCCCAAAGCGCGCCAGGCGCGCCGGATCGAGGCGGATTTCCGCGTAAGGCTTGCCTCCTTCGCGCTGCATCTGCACGTCGACGGCCCCCGGCGTTGGCTGGATGATCTTCTCCGCCGCCTCAGCAAAACGTTCCAGCGCCTCCGTGTCGTCGCCGAGCAGCTGCAAGGCGATGAGGCTGCGAATACCCGTCGAGAGCATCACCACGCGCGTCTCGATGGGCTGGAGCCAGCTCGGTGCCACGCCCGGAATGTCCGTGATCGCCGCCAGCGCCGCACGCACTTCCGTGAGCGTGCGCGGCCGTTGCTCCACGGTACCGTCAGGCAGCGTGATCTCCTGCACCGGCCAGTCCGCGTACGGTTTCAAGAGGACCACGGTTTCAATCATGCCGAGGGGCGCCGGATCGAGCGCCGTTTCGGCCCGACCCAGCTTGCCCATCACGCCCGCCACCTCCGGGATGGTTTCGATCTGCCGGTTCTGCATGAGCATGATCCGCTGCGCCTCGCCGAGCCCGCCACTCGCCGGAATCGACGGCATGAAGAGCAGGCT
>CAYOSX010000009.1:5062-13587 GCA_964406745.1 uncultured Opitutus sp. | reverse complement strand
AACAACCAGCCGGGCACCGTGATCGCCCAGCGTCCGTGCTCCATCGGCAACGACCACCCGTCGCGCACGAACCACCCGAACGCGATCCCCGCCACCAAGCCGGCCAGCGCGAAGAGCACCGGCTTGCGCACATGCCAGGGAGGAAGCAGGTATCGGCACAGTACCGGCACGAGGAGCGTGCCGAACAGCACCGCACCGCTGATCGCGAGGGTCTTCGTCAACGCCAGCGGCTCGAAGAGACGCCCGGCCTGATCGGTCAACGCGAAGATGGGCAGGAAGCCGATCACCGTCGTCGCCGCCGACGTGAGCAACGGTCTCGCCACCTCCCGCGCGGCGGCGATCACCGTTGAAATGATCTCCTCATCGAACGGCGACACCGGCATCGCCCGCCCCTCACGTTTGCACCGTTCCTGCAGGTCGATGAGGTGCTGCGTGGTGTTCTCGGTCATGATGATGCCGAAATCCACCATCACGCCGATCGCGATCGCGATGCCCGCGAGGCTCATGATGTTGGCGCCCACGCCCGCCAGGTGCATGATGAGGAAGGAGAAAAGCATACCCAGCGGCAGGCTCACTGCCACCGCCAGGCTCGCCCTCACGTGCAACAGAAACGCGACCACGACGATCACCGTGGCCACCACCGCCTCCTGCAGCGTCGCGGTCACCGTCGCCGTGGTCTCGTGGATGAGTTGCGAACGGTCGTAGAACGGAACTACCGCCAGCTGTTCCCGCTCCAACGTCGGCCGCAGGTCGACCAACCGTCGTTTCACCGCATCGATCACCGTTTTCGGATCCTCCTGCACCCGCATGCCGATGATCGCACCGACGTGTTCCTGATATCCGTCCGCGAGCAACCCCTGACGGAATTGTCCGCCCAACCGCACGTCCGCAATGTCCCCGAGCCGCAGGCCCGCGCCCTTCGCGCGGTCACCTCGAATGACAATGTTTTCGACATCCTCGACCGACCGCACAAAGCCGACGCCGCGGATCATCGTCTCCACCCCGCTCTGCTCCACGCTCATCGCGCCGACATCGCGTCCAGCCTGCCGGACGGCCATCATCAGCATTTCGAGCGAGACGCCCTGTGCTTCCAGCCGGAGGGGATCGATGTCGATCTGGTACTCGCGCACCACCCCGCCCGCCGGCGCCACTTCGGCGACGCCCGGGACGGCGCTGAGCGCAGGCTCAATCACCTGGTCGAGCAGGTAGCGTTTGAACTCTAGGTCGCGTGGGCCCTGCAACGTGAACGCGTACACCTGCCCCATCGCCGTCGCATCCGGACCAAGGCGCGCATTCACGCCGTCCGGCAACAGCCCCTGCATCTGCGAAAGCCGCTCCAGCACGCGCGTGCGGCAATCATACAAGTCGCGATTCTCTTCGAAAATCACATACACGTAGCTCGCTCCGTAAAGCGACATGCCGCGCACGGTGAGGACGCCGGGCAATCCCTGCAGCTCGCGCGCGAGCCGCGAAGTCACCTGATGGTCCATGTCCTGCGGGCTTTTGCCGGGCCACTCCGCCCAGACAATCACCTGATTGTCACTCAGGTCGGGGATCGCATCGACGGGCACGTTGCGCCACGCCCACAGACCCGCGAGACCGAGCGCAAGCGCGGCGGTGAGCGTGAGGAAGCTGTTGCGAATGACAAAGGAGAGCATGGAAGGCCGCGCCGCAGGCGCGGAATGACGAATGACCGATGACGAATGTCGAATGAGTCCGGTTTGCCCGGCAGGGTGCGTGCGTTTCGGGCCGTTCGAGGTCGTTTCTCAGTGCTGGTGCGCCGGAGCCGGAGCGGCGGCGCCGAGCGGGAAGAGGAGGCTTTGCGTGCCGGCCAGCTGGGCCTGACTGTCGATCAGGAAAGCGCCTTGCGCGGCCACCTCATCGCCCGGGGAGAGCCCGGCCCGCACCACATAGAGGTCATTGCCCGACTCGTCCTCGAGCCGCGGCCCCAAGGCCACCGGAACAAGTTCGAAGCGCATGCGGCCGTCTGTCTGCCGCTCGGCCACGCGCCACGCCACGTGGCGTACGCCGGTTGAAAGGATCGCCGCCTTCGGCACGAGTGCGTACTCCGCCCACGTGTCCGGCCGCGCCGGATCCGCGATGGCGAGGTTCTCCCCCAAAGCAACGTCGAGGCGCGCGTGCACGAGGCTGCCGGGCAGAAGCAGTCCGCGCGGATCACGCAAATGGAGGTGGGCTTCGCGCGTGCGCAGGACGGGATCGAGCTCCGGCGCAAGCCAGGCAACCGACGCCTCCACGTCGGGCAACTCACCCCGGTCGTCGGAGGCCAGTCGCACCGGCTGGCCTTCGCGCAACCAGTGCGCCCGCGTTTCCGGAACATTCAGGGTCACGATCAACGCCGCCGGATCGACCAGCTGAACAAGCGGGGTGTCGGCCGCAACCTCCATCCCGACTTGGGGAAGGGGAACCGAGGCCGCGCCGGCCTGGTTGTCGAAAGCAACCACGAGGCGTCCGGCAAAGGGCGTAGTGATCGTGATCGTATCCACCGGCTGGTTACCCGCCATCACCGCCTCGGCGACGGCCGCGAGGTTCCAGCGCTCGAAGCGGTCCCGCAGGGCGGCGATCGTGGGGCGATCCCCCAGCTGCACGGCCGCGGCGAGTTCGCCCTGGGCGGCGAAGGCCTCCGGACTGTAGAGATCCACCAGCGGTTCGCCGGCGGCGAGAAGATTGCCAGGATGACGGACTGCCTCGTAACGCTTCACAATCCGGCCGGCCACCCGCGGGATCACCACGTTCAAGGTCCGGTCGTCGTAACGCACCCGCCCATACGCCCGCACCGTGGCGCGGGCATGTCCCGACGTAACGGTGGTCAACTCGACGCCCATGCGCCGTTGCTGTTCGCGGGTGAGTTCGCCAGCGGTCACGCGCGTCATCTCCATTCCGCACACGGGGCAGTCACCCGGACGATTGCCGATGAAATCCATCATCGGACAGGCCCACCGTTCACCCGCAGCCGCGTCGGCCGCCGTGTCGATCGCAGGGGCCGCAGAAAACACGGCCCGCTCAGGCAGGAGCGTGACCAGCAGAACACCGGCGGCGAGTCCGCCCACGGCGAGCAGAAGAGAGGGAGGCGGACGCATGGCGGCTCAACGTTTCACGACTTCGTTCTTGAGATAGAGGGGACCGTAGCGATCCGGGTCGGCCTTGAACTTCGGCGGACACATCCGGCAGCCGAAACCGATCGTCTGGCCTTTGTACTCGGCCGTGGGCAAACGCGGATCGACGTCCATTCCGCAGATCGCACAGACTGTGTTGACCGGTTTGCCCGGCGCGCCGTCTGACGTCGCCTTCGCGACGGCCTCGGGCGCGGCAGGGGCGGAGTGACCCGCGTGACCGGAGTCTGCCGCCGCTTCGGACGTTTTCGCCGGAGCGAGCACATTGCTGACCATCGGCGCGTAATCGCCTCCGGTGGCCACCGAAGGTTCGTGGCCGGCATGCGGATCGTGAAGGGCAGCCCGCGTGACGAGCGCGATGAAGGCGCCGACGGCGAAGGTGCCGAGAAAGATGAAGAATGATCGGGTCATGGTTGGGTGGATGATGAAGGGTGGTGAACAACGAAGGATTCTGCGGGCAGGTAACGCCAGAGCTCGGCCCGGGCGACACGCGCCGCGAGATCGGCCTGGACGACCTGCAACTCGGCGTCGGTGCTCTTCTCGAGCAGCTCAACGGTCTGGAAGACAGCGGACTCTCCCGCGCCGGCGACGCCGGAGGTCCGGATAAGCGAGTCGTACTCGGCCGTCAGCCGGCCAAGGGTCTCGGAACTCAGGCGGCGTGCGGCGTCGGCAAGGCGTTCGGCCCGCGCGACGCGACTCACGGCAGCCTGGATGCGAAAGCGAGCCGATTCCCCGTCTGCGCGCGCGGCCACCTGCTCGGCTTCGGCGGCGCGGATGCCGGCCCGGGCGTAGCGGCGGCTGCGCCAGGGGATCTCCGACATGAACGCCAGCCCGACCGTATCCTCGTCGCCCATACGCATGCGTTCACGTTCGAGGCGGAGGCCCACCGCCGTCATCGGCCGCGCCGAGGCCCGCGCCATGCGTGCCATCGCCGCCGCCTCGTCGGCCCGGGCCGAGGCCACACGCAATGCCGCGGAGGAATCGACGGCGACTTCGTCCACCTCCGGCGCGGAAAAAGAAGGCAATGCGGCCGACTCCGGGAGTCCGAGGCGCCCGCGCGCCTCGGCGGCGGCATCGGCCGCCATCCGCCGTTCCTCGTCGATCATGAGCGCCATCGTTGCCAGGCGGGTCTCGACCGAAAGGCGGTCGGCCAGACGCACGTCGGTCCCGGCGGCGAGGCGGGTCTGGATCGTGCGCAGCACGGCTTCGAGTCGCGTTCGCTGGACATCCAATAGCTCCGCCCTCGCTTCGGCAGCCTCGGCTTCGGCCAGCGCCATCGCCACCTCGGCCGTCATCTCGCCCGCCATGAGCGCATATTCGGACACCGCCATGGCTGCGCCCGCCGTCGCCCGCTCGCGATCGGCAGCCCGTTCCCCGCGTCGCGGCAACGGCTGCCTCAGCGTGACCTCGAACATGGTGCTGCGCTCGCCCATCGGGCCATCCATCCGCGAGACCATGCCCTCCACCTCCGGATCCGGCAGCAGGCCCGATGCGTCAATGCGCGCCCGCGCCGCCTCCGCCCGCTGCGCCGCCGCGGACAGCGCCGGGGCCTGCGCCACCGCATTCAACAAGGCCGCGCGTGCTGCGGATGACGGATCGGCCGCCTGCAGGACCGCGGCGAAGATCCACCATCCGGCCGCGAGGGCAACGTGACGGGAGGGCGACATGCGGGGATGGCGTTTGTTTACTTGCCGCTCTTGCCGGCCTTCGAGGCGGCGGCGATTTTCGCCAGATAGACCGCGGGCTCGGCCATGAAGTCGTCGCTGCACCCTTCGCAGCAGAAGACGACAAGCTGATCGGGCTTGCCGGCGACGCGATACACAAACTCCGAGGGCTCGCCCATGCTGCCCAGAGGTTCGTCCGAGGTGAGACAGGCCTTCAATGGATACGTCTTGCGCTCCTTGGCCAGCCAGGCGGCGTCGACTTCCTTGGCGGACACCAAGGTGCCCTCGGCCGCCTCCTTCTTGGCGGCGTGCGCACCGTGCGCATCGTGATGAGATTGAGCGGAAGCGAAAGGCGCCGCGGCGAGCAGCCCGGCGGAGATCAAGGTAAGGAAGAGCGATTTCATGGTCATTTCGAAATGAGTGTTCAGGAGGCATTAACCCGGGCCCGCGAAAATCCCTCGGAAAATTTTGAGGGATTTTCGCCGCCGGGGGTTATAGACCGTACACAGACATGAGCTCTCCTTTGCCCCACGACCCTCTTTCCCGGACGCTTGCCGAATGGCAGGTGGATCCACCGGCCGACCCCACTTTCCGGCCTGCCGTCTGGCAACGTCTCTCCCGCGCCCGCCACGAAAACTGGCCCGGTTACCTGCGCGCCCACCTCGCAGTGTGGTGCGTCACCGCCCTGATTGCCTCCGCCGCCGCCGGCTGGGCGGGTCGCTCGGTCGCCCACGCCCAGCTCGACGCCGACCGTGAGCGGATGATCTTTTCCTACCTCGGCGAACTCGATCCGCGCGTGCTCGCACAGGTGCGGCCCTGACGATGAAGCACTTCGCGTTGACCCTCGCGCTCGTGGCCGTGGTGGCAACCGTCACCGGCACGCTCGCCTACCGGGCCGGCGCCGATCGCGCCGTCCGGACCGCGCTCGCCGAGCAGGACGCCATGGCGTGGTTGCGCGCGGACTTCGGCCTGACCGACGCCCAATTCGCCGCGATCAAGAAACTGCACGATGACTATTCGGTGATTTGCGAACAACACTGCCTTGAGATCCAGGACGCCACGCGCCGCCTGCGTTCCCTTCGCGCGGAGAGTGCGGACGACGCGCGCCTCGCCACCGCCCAGCAGGAAGTCGAGCGCCTGCGCCTCGTGTGCGAATCCGCCATCGCCACCCACGTGCGCCGCTGCGCTGCGGAAATGTCCCCTGAAGCCGGGCAACGTTACCTCGCGATGGTCCTGCCCAAGATCAAGGATTTCGATCACCTTGCCCCGCCCGACCTGAAGCTGCAGCATCGCCATCACTAATCCATGGCGCCCCCCGCCGATGCGGCCTCGCTCCCCGACGAGGACACCCAGCTGATGACCCGCGTCCAAGCCGGCGACGAAGCCGCGCTGGGCGAACTCATGGTGCGTTGGGAGCGTCCGGTGAAGGCCGTGATCGCCCGCCTTGTGCTCAATTCGCGCGACGCCGATGAACTGGCGCAAGAGACCTTCGTGCGCGTGTGGCAGCAGCGCGCCCGGTTCCGCCCCGACGCCACGCTGCGCCCGTGGATCTTCGCCATCGCGGTCAACCTTGCCCGCAATCGTCTGCGCTGGTGGCGGCGCCGTCCGGAAATCGCCCTCGAAGACTGGACGGAGTCGCCCGATCCCGGCGCGACCGGCGCGTCCGCCGCCGAGCGCGCCGAACGCCACCGCGCCGTGCAAACAGCCATCGCCGCCCTGCCGGTGGATTTACGCGAGGCCCTGATCCTTTCCGAATACCAAGACCTCACCCACGCCGAGATCGCGGTCATCGTCCACGCAACGCCCAAGGCCGTCGAAACCCGCCTCGCCCGCGCCCGCGCCAAGCTCCGCACCGACCTCGCGCGCTGGTTGTGACCTTGGGAGGACGGACACTCCTGTCCGTCCCCGAGTTACGCGCCTCCTGATTCGCGAGCCTCAGAAGCAGAAGTAGTCCTCGCGCTTGTCGAGGGACCCCTGATTGGGCGGCACAAAAATTGTCCTCCACACCGTGGCATACCGTGTCCACGGTCCGGATACTTCACAGTCGCAGGCGAGTTCGGGGCGCGGCATGCGTGCGCCGGTGGATGCCTCCACGCGGGCTCGCACCAGGGCGTAACCGGCATTTGAGGCAAAGAACACCAGTCGCCGCTCCACCAAGCCATTGACCTGCTTTTCGCAACGACCGTTCGACCCTGCGCCGAGGGCAAGGGCGGCTCGGTTGCGCGCGAGTTCGATGGCCGCCCGCTCAAGCGCAACCCCTTGGTTCGCCGCCGCCGCCGAACCGTAGGCCCATCCACCACGCGCCGGCCCCGAAATCGCGATCACGGTCACGCCGCCGAACGGATTGTCGATCACGAGCGCCTGCAGCTCCGGCCAGTCCGTTTCGAGCCAGCGCGCTTCGGCCTGACCTTCCCACCACGACGAGAGCGAGAAGCGCTTGACCGCCGACCACCATGCCGCGCGCCGCGCCCGGCCGTCGTCCTTGCCGGGCATCACCGCCAAACCCGCCGACGTCGGATCTTGGTCGAAGCCGTAGCGAGCAGAGTCCGCAGACGAGACTTTCTCGTGGTAGGCCCACCGGGCCAGTGCCTCCGAGATGGCCAGCTGGAGGGCGATGGAACGAGCCGGGTGCACGCCCGTGCCCGCCGCCGGACTGTAGACGTCCCAGGAGCCCTTTGGCACCAATTCGTTGTCGAGATGGACGTTCACTTGGTGGAACGTCCGCGATAAAACCGTCAGCCGGCCGCGTTCGATGGCCACCACGGGTCCACCCTTGCGCACCGTCACCCCGCGGTAGGGTGCGGCTCCTAAATGAGGCATGGTTGGAGCTACGTAGAGGTTCCCGGCTCAAAGTCCGCAGGCCTGACCTTTTCGGTGAGGCTTTGGCGAACTGGACGGAAGGCGAACCACGGTCGCCCGGACGCACTCAAGCGGAGCACAAACACTGGAAGCATGGACTTGTCGGAGGGTTAGGAGAAGGGGAGTACCTGACCAATGGCAGTCTGAGCCGAAAGAAGATTGTTAATGCAAGTCTATTTCCGATTAATATGAAATTTCATAGGTTCTCAGCCGCATCCAGGCAGGGAGAAACCGCGAATGGACGCCAATTGACGCGAATTTCGGGGCAGGCGCGTGACACAGGCATTCCGGCACAGTGCTCCGGGACCAACAAAACCGCTCTCTCCCCACAGGCCGGAATGCCTGTGTCACGTTCGAGGCGTTACGATCACTGCCAGTTATAGCGGACGCGGTAGGTGACCACCGTCTCACCATCCGCGGGAACGTTGACG
Source organism: uncultured Opitutus sp. (assembly GCA_964406745.1). Lineage (GTDB taxonomy): Bacteria > Verrucomicrobiota > Verrucomicrobiia > Opitutales > Opitutaceae > CAMAXB01. Next base: position 5,502 of record CAYOSX010000009.1, on the reverse strand, counting down.
TGAAACTCGATCTTCTGGGCATCGATGTCGACGTGCGGATGAGACTGGCTGACGAGGCTCCAGTTCGCTCCGCGGTAGAGGCGTTCGGCAACGCGCACTTCGACGGGCTCGGTCTTCCGGTTGCGCACCTTGATTTCGAAGGTCTCCTCCATGAAGTCCTGGCGGTTGCTCATCTGAAAGCTCACGCGGCGGCGTTCGCCCACCACGTCGAAGGCGTCGCCGGTGTAGATCTTCACGGTCTCATTCTTTGCGGTGTGGTCGATCATGTTCTCCCCGGTAAACTCGAGCCGGCCATCGGCATCGTCGCGGCGGTAGAAGCGCGTGCGCCCCTTGGGCAGCGGTACGCCGAGGCGGTTCTCCTCCGTGTTCTCGAACTCGCGCATCACCCAGACCTTGGGGTTCGATTGCGTGCCGTAATCGGGGTTGTTGCGGATCATGTC
>CAYOSX010000009.1:0-4962 GCA_964406745.1 uncultured Opitutus sp. | reverse complement strand
CGGCGTTCTCGAAGGTCTTGCCCGACTGATTGTCGATCGTCACCCAGCCGATCAGATCAAGCGTGTCACCCTTCTCCGGCGCCACGAGGTTGTACGACGACTCCCAGCGGAGGCCGCCGGTAACGTAGCTGAGTTCGGCGTTCAACGTCGCCGCCGACGCCGCGCCGATCGTCCACGAGAGCGTCGGTTTGAGAATGGCGTCATCCGACAAGGCCGGAAACACCGGCTCGCCCGGGAGGGAGAAACGCAGTTTGCCATCGACCTCGATGAGCGGTGTCAGCGGCGGCTGCCCGCGACGCAACGCCCCCGGGGTGTATCCACTGCGGACGACGCGCCCTTTCACCAGGTATTCCTTCGCATCCTGGTCGCGCACGATGAAGTCGAGTTCCTTGCCCTCGAAAAGTGACAGCATCAATCCCTCCGAAACCGTGTCCGCGCGATAGCTTTGCTCGAGCACGCTCAGCGACACCCGGCCGGCGGGATCGCGCAGCACGACCGAGTCCGGTTCCAGCGAGGTGGTGACCCCCGCAAAGGCCACTTGGGTTTCCCCGGCCTTGAGGTCGAGCGGCACGGATTCACGCACCACCGCGAAGTTCTGATTGTAGATCGTGAGGGCAGGCTGGCCGATGACCGGAGTCACCGCGCCCATCGCCACCAGGGCCGAGGCAGCAAAGAAGAGGGTTTTCATGGAGGAACACTACGACAACCACCCACTACGAACGATCCGCGATTTTCTTAGGCCGCCGTGCGCACGGGGCGCGGCAGATCGTGGGAAGGGGGCTGCGTGGTACCCAGTCTGCGGACCTGTGGAACCGCGTATTAGAGCGCGGCTCTTTCTGGAGACGTTGCGCATTGACTGACACTCGCTACGCACTTGCCTTTGCGCTCCATGCGCAATGCGGCCTCTTCGCGTTCTCTCCTCGCCATTATGCTCGTCGGGTTGCTGACGGCGTCTGCATTTCTCGTCGTACGTTTGGACGAACGCTCTCCCAAGGCTGCATCCCTCCCAAAACCGGCAGCGGCACCTGTCCCCAGGGAGCCAGGACACGACTTCGCGCAACCCCTCAGCCAACCGTCCGCCCCGCCGCCGCCGGCGTACATTCGGACGCTCTTGCCTGAACTGGACGCCCACGTTCGCGACTGGCGAACCTTCACCCCGGCGTCACTCGTGCTCCGAGTTTCGCCTGATCAACCCGTGGCCTTCGACGTGGTCGATGTAGAAGCCCATCCGGATCGAACGGTCCTCACCGCGCGGCTCCAAGGCGTTGATCCGGACGATCACCCGCTCGCCGGCTCGTTTCTGGTCAGCACCGCGGTGGCGTCAGACCGATGGGACGCACTCGTGGTGCTGCCCGGAATGGAGTATCGCGTCGCGGTCCGTCCAACCGGGGTGACCGTGGAAGAAGCGGCCCCCGGCGATTTCGCCTGCGGTGCAGAAGGCGACGCCATGCCTTTGGCCGGCGCGGAACAGCCACCCGGCGAGAGCGCAGGCGATGGCCATGCTCCCCTCACCATCGACGTGTTGTTCCTCTACAACCCCACGGCACTTTCCGAGCGCAACAACGACGTGCAGGCGATCGAGGCGGATGCCTCGAATTACATCGCTGCTTCCAACGCCGCCCTCGCCAATTCGCGGGTCACCGCATTCCGCTGGAACTATCTTGGTACCGTCGCCACCCCCGCCTATACGTCGGGCGAAACCATCGGCGACGATCTGCGGGCGATGCGCGGCACCGGGGAGATCTCGCGCTTTGTCTTCGACACGCAGATCCCCCGCGGCGCGGACCAGGTGGTCCTGCTCGCCGGCGGCATCAAACAGCCCGCGGCCGGCAATGCCTGGCTCGGCGGCAACTTTGCCCACTCTGCCGCCAGTTACCCGTACCCCACCCGCTCCAATGGCGAACGCTCCACCCAGGTGACCTCGTACCGCCTGATCGCCCACGAGCTCGGTCACAACTTCGAATGCCGGCATCACCGGAGCGCAGAAGGCGAGAACGCGCCCGACGGCAACGGCCAGTACCATTACGGTCACATCACGTCCGACAATTTTGGCACCATCATGACGAGCACGGTCGGGAGCACACATGGGATCATCCCCTACTTCTCCACCCCCGACGTAACCTTCCGCGGCCAACCCGTCGGTCTGGCCGCCGACCAGCCGCGCGCGGCCCACAATGCGCGCACCCTCGCCGATAACGCCGGCCGCATCGCGGCCCTCGAGGAACGGCCCACCTCCGTCCCTGTGATCACCCTCCAGCCCCAGAACACCAGCGTGGCCCGGGGCGAACGCCTGACCCTGAGCGTCGCCGCCACCGGCGGTGGACTGACTTATGAGTGGCGCCTCAACGGAACGACCATTTCACCCGTGTCGGCAGAAATCAGTGCGGCCGATTTCGACGACGACCTCGCCGGCACCTACACGGTCCTGGTAAAGAACTCCCTCGGGTCCGTGACCAGCGAACCAGCGGTGGTTTCTCTCGCCACCCCGACACCTCCCCCACCCGCGCCACCACCGGTCGCCCCACCCCCTGCGAGCACGTCCTCCGGCGGCGGAGGAGGCTCCCTGCCGGGCCTCTTCGCAGGCGCCCTCGCCTTGCTCGCCCTGGGCCGAGAGTGGCAACGGACGCCAGATTACCGCCGACGCAACCAAGATTGATGGCAAACGATTTTCGTCTTTACCAAGGATTCGAAACGATTACTTCGCCGAGATGGCTCCACTTCATCTCCGTTTCGCCTCTCACCGCACTTCGATAACCGCTAACATTCTCCTCCTGGCACTGTGCTTTCTGAGCGGTTGTGCAACCCCATCACGCATTGCGCCGCCTACCGCCCGAGCCCCGGAGTCTGCTCCGCCCGAGGCGATCATCGCTTGGTCGCAAGACGAGATAGCGGCGACCATCAATTCTTCGAACATCGCCACGGCCACCGGCGGCGGATTGATTTTCGCTTTGATTGATGCGGGCATCAACAGTGCCCGGGCAAAGAAAGCCGAATCCGCAATCGTGCCTCTGCGCGATGCGCTGATCGCTTACGACGGCGGCGCCGCGCTGGCGCGAGAGCTGGAAGCGAGCTTGTCGGCCGGTCAGCCCGGCGGCTCCGCGGCGGAGGTCCGCGTGAAGTCATTCGCGGACCGAAAGGTGCTCGCATCGTGGGTGAAAGAGTCCGACGCCGAAGAGGTCCTGCTGGTTCAACCCAAGTACGAACTCACGCCCGGATTCGATGCCATGACGTTTACGGTGATCGTTTCATTACACGCCCAAAAGGCATCCGGGACAGCGGCCACACTCAAAAGGCCTCAGGTTCCGCCGGGACCTCGCTACTACAACACCTTCATTGCCCGCATTCCCAATCCTCAGCCGGCAACGTCGGCATCTCGCGAAGACGCCATTGCCGCGTGGACAACCAATGACGCTGAGCCGGCGCGACAGACCCTCGATCGAGGCTTTGCAACAATCGCGCGCATGATCGCCCATGACCTCGCCCAGCCCGGTCCCACCCAAACCCTCTATCAAGCTCCCGCGGAGGCCGAGTCGTACATCGTTCCTCTGGTTCCGAGTGCACCCTTGGTCGGAGGACGCGGTTACGTTGAGAAGGAAGACGATCATCACAAGTGGGTGCGGCTGCCCACTGGGGAGCTTTACGCGGTTTCCAAATGAGACCGCTCGGGATCTGGCCTCTCCTCATGTTGGTCGGCGTCGCCGCGGGAGGGTGTATCTCTCAACCAGTTACACTCGATTTCACGCGCGCGAGCCAGCGTGACTTCAAACTTCCCCCCGATGGCAGGGAACGTCCTTCCGCCCGTCTGTTACCACTCGTCGACCTCCGCGCCGACGCATCGATCATGGGCGCGGTCGGCCGCCGACCGGTCACCGCTGCAGAGACCGCCCGCTGGCTGCAGAGTGAGCTGGAGAATGCGTTGCTGGCCAATTACCGCCTGGGCTCAGCCGACGGCAGCTTGATCACTATCGAGCCTGTGCTGCACAAGCTCTACGTGTCCTCGGTCGACATCACGAAAACAGCGGTTGTGGTGATAGAACTGAGAATAACTGATCCCGGCGGGCGGAACCACAGCCGTCACTACCGCGGACAGCATGCCAGCATGAACTGGAATTCCACCGAAGGTGAAATTCTTCAAGCGGTCCAGGCGGCCGTTCGCCAGTGCATGAACCGGATCAAAGCAGAGGCAGGCCGCGCGGACGTTATCAAGTGAAACCGCAGTGACGCGCGGCAAACCAGGCTCCTGCCTGAGCCCTTCGCTCTACCTCAACGACTCAAAGAACCGGTCGGTCCGCGGCCGATACGTGTCATTGATATCCCACGACACCAGCACGCCGCCGGCTTTGCCCAGAATGGCGTCGCGGTGAGCCCAGCCGTACGCGCGCGAATCGAAACTGTTGTCGCGCGAATCGCCCATGAGGAAGTAGGCGCCGGGAGGCACCGTGACCGGCGCGAAGGAGCGCGGTGCACCTCGCGCGCCGGCCAAGGCCATCACGGCGTGGTTCACGCCTGAGAGGTTCTCCTCGGCAAACACGGCCGCTCCGCGCAGCTCGCTCGCAATCGTGGGACGGTAATCTTTCGCCGGTGCCGCATACTCGAGCGCGCGTCCATTGAGCCAGAGCCGGTTTTCGATCATCTCCAGCGTATCACCGGGTACGCCGACGACACGCTTCACGAGGCGCGTGCCATCCAAGGGCGAAAGCACCACTATGATGTCGCCCCGCGCAGGGTGCGCCCACTGCGCCACATGCCAGGTCGTGAGCGGCACGCGCAGGCCGTACGCAAGTTTGTTCACCCACACCACATCGCCTTCCAGAATCGTCGGGGCCATCGACCCGGTGGGAACGGGATTGTAGTCCACCACCGCGGAACGGAGGGGCACCCACACGAGACAGAAAAAGAGAACGTAACCCCGCCACTCCCGCCACAGCTGCATCGACCCCGTTCCCACCCGCCCGCACCACG
>CAYOSX010000008.1:39824-41897 GCA_964406745.1 uncultured Opitutus sp. | reverse complement strand
ACGGCCGGCCCGACATTGCCGCCCTCCTCTCGCAACAATGGGAGGAGGTCCACGTCTTCTTCAACGAGGGCAACGGCCTCTTCGCCCGGTCTCGCGTCTGGGGTTCCACCAACGAGGACTACGGCAGCAGCGGCCTGGTGATTGCCGACCTCAATGGCGACGGGCGTCCCGATATCGTGCATTCGAACGGCGACGGGTTTGGACCTGCCGCCACGCCCGGACCCCGTCCATGGCACGGCGTGCAGTGGCAGGAGAATCTCGGAGGTGGCCGTTTCCGCCATCACCGGATTGGCGACCTCCCCGGCGCCTACAGCCCGATCGCTGTCGATGTGGACGGCGACGGCGCGATGGACGTCGTGGCCTCTGCCGCCTACGCCGATTGGAACAATGCAAATCGCCGTGTCGTCTCGCTCATGTGGTTCCGCAATGACGGCCGCCAGAATTTCGAGGCCCGCGCCCTCGCGCGCCAGCCGAAGGATCTGATCACGCTTGCCGCCGGAGACTTCGACGGTTCCGGCCGCGTTTCCCTCGTAACCGGCGGCTTCTACATCTACCCGCCCTACGATTCCCTGAGCCGCGTCACGCTCTGGCAACCGACGTCCACCCCATGAAACCCGCCGTGCGCCTTCTGCTCATCACCGGCGGCCTGCTGCTCGTCGGCGCGGCCGGTTTCTGGGCGAGCAACGCCCGCAAGGAGCAAGCGATCGTCGCCGGCAGCCTGCCGGTTCCGCCCGATCTTTCGGAGGCGCCTCCGGTCTTCCGCGAGGCGGTTCGGACCGCGGATGCACATGCCCGAACCTTTGGACGCTCCGCCCGCGGACTCGAGACCCTCGCCGCGCTCTATCATGCCAACGGTCACTACGCCGAGGCCCTGCGTTGCTACGAAGGTCTGCGGCGTCTCGATCCTTCCGAGCCTCGATGGCATCACTTGCCAGCCACGTTGGTCGCCGGCTACGGTCAGGCAGAGGAGGCGATCGCGCTTTGGGAGCGCACCCTGCAACTCGCACCCGACTATCAGCCCGCGCGCCTGCGCCTCGGCGACATCCTGCTCAAGGTGAACCGCGGCGCCGACGCAGCCCGCGTCTACGAGGAAGTCCTGCGCACCACGCCCGACGAACCCTACGCCCTGCTCGGCCTCGCGCGCATCGACCTCGAGGCAGAGCGCCTTGAAGGCGCGCGTCGCCGGCTCGAGACGGTTGTGGCGAAGACCAACGGCACCCTCGGCGCCGACCTCATCGTCACGCTCTACGAACGCCTCGGCCTGCACGACCGCGCCGTCGCCCTACGTTCCGCAGCCAAGGCCTCGGGCGCCCACCGCGACCCACCCGACCCTTGGGCCGACGCGCTGCTCGCGTTGTGCTACGATCCCTTCCGCCTCGCCCTTGCCGCGGGCACGATCGCGCGCGACGGCCGGCCGGGCGAGGCGATGGGGCTGCTTCGACAGGCCATCGAACTCGCGCCCAACGACGTCTCCGTCCGCTTCCAGCTCGCGCTGCTCGCCCGCGAACAGAACGACATCGCGACCGCCCGGGAGCAGTTGCATCAATGCACGGCGCTCGCCCCGGAGTTCGCCGACGGCTGGTATCATTTGAGCGCCTTGCAACACGCTGTCGGCGAACGCGCCTCCGCCGAACGCACGCTCGCCGAGGGCCTCCGCCGCTGCCCGAACTCGCCCGGACTTCACCTCCTGCACGCCCAGCGCCTGCAGGAGGCGAACCGTATCGGGGAATCCATTACGGCCCTCCAGACCTCGATCCGCCTGCGGCCCAACGAACCCGAGGCCTACCTCGTACTGGGCAACACGCTCATCCGCCTCGGGCGCGAGGCGGAGGCCGTGCGCAACTACCGCACCGCCTGGGAGGTCGAGCCGGGCAACCCGGCCGCACTCAGCCTGCTGACCTTTCACGCCATCACGACCGGCAACGAGGCCGAGGCCCGGGAATGGATGGATCAGGTGGCGCTGCAGCCCCGTCTCCCCCGCCCCCAGGCCGACGCCTTGCGCAACGCTTACCGCGAAAAGTTCGGCCGGCTGCCGTGAGAAGCCGTCGGCGCACGGCCGCGGCAGGGCTTGGC
>CAYOSX010000008.1:26243-39724 GCA_964406745.1 uncultured Opitutus sp. | reverse complement strand
TCCGAAATTCGCGTCGATTTGCGTCCATTCGCAGTTGCTCACTGTCTGGATCAAGCTCAGCCCACGTCCGCGCCGCGCATGTCACCCGTTCGCAAATACTGTTCGTGGAAGGCGAACGCCCGTCCAAGCGACTGGGGCGTTTGGCCGTCCCGCGTATGATCGGTGTAACGGCACAACGCCTCCCGGAAATCCGGATGCGCGCACGCCCCGGCGATCAGCACGGAGCGTTCGTGCGGCGACTTCCCCCGCAGGTCGGCGATGCCCTGGTCCGTGATGATCACCTGCACCGAATGCTCACTGTGGTCGGCATGACTCACCAAGGGAACGATCGTGCTGATCTTTCCGCCCTTCTGCAGGGAGGGACACACAAAGATCGAAATGAACGCGTTGCGGGTGAAGTCGCCTGATCCGCCGATCCCGTTCATCAGGCTCTTCCCGAGGACATGCGTGCTGTTGATGTTGCCGAAGACGTCAGCCTCGATCGCAGCGTTGATGGAGATGATGCCGAGCCGGCGAATAACCTCGGGATGATTCGAGATCTCCTGGGGACGCATCACGATGCGGCGCCGATAGAAGTCCAGGTTCGCGTGAAACTCCTGATTCATCTCCTTGCTTACCGTCACCGCCGTCGTGCTCGCGAAGAGCAGCTTCTCCTTTTGCAGCAGTTTGAACACGGCGTCCTGCAGCACCTCGGAATACATCTCGAACGGCGGAATCTCGGGATGCTCGCCCATCGCGGCGAGCACGGCGTTCGCAATGTCCCCCACGCCCGATTGAATGGGAAGAAAGGGCGAGGGAATCGTCCCCCGTCGTCGCTCCTGCGCAAGGAACTCGGCCACGTTCAACCCAATGCGACGAGTCACCTCCGTGGGCGGCTCAAAGCGCCCGCACTCGTCGGGCAGGTTGGTCTCGACGATGCCCGCGATTCGCGACGGATCGATGGTCACCACCGGGGAACCGATGCGGTCACGTACGCTAAAGACGGGAATCTCGCGCCGGTGAGGAGGATCCCGCGGCTCATAAATATCGTGAAACCCGCGCAAGGCCGGCGAATGGGCGCGGTTGAGTTCAATGATGACCTTCTCGGCGCAGTGGCAGAAGGTGGGCGACGCGCCGACGGAAGTCGTGAGGACGATCTCTCCGCCAGGAAACACTTCGCAGGCCTCGACAATGGCGAACTTCATCTTGCCGAGAAACCCGTAACGCACGGCCTGCGGCAGCATCGAGAGATGCATGTCGAAGAACTGCACCTCGCCCGCGTTGATCCGTTTGCGCAGATCGGGATCCGATTGATACGGCGTGCGAAAGAGCACGGCGTCGGCCCGGGCAAGTTCACCGTCCAGCGACGGGCCCGTGGAGGCCCCGGTAATCACCCCGACTTTGAACGGACGTCCCGCCGCCCGCTCGGCTCGCGCACGGGCGGCGATCGCCCGCGGGATCGCCTTCGCCGCGCCGGCCGGCGTGAAGCCGCTGAAGCCAATGACATCGCGATCGTTGATCAACGCGGCCGCCTCGTCGGCGGTCAGTCGGGGAAAAGGTGAACTCATACGCGGGGGTCAGCTTAGCGGGCGACGCTCCCTCCGGCTGCGCAACCCTTGGTTTCCTGCACGCATCCATTGCAATCCCGGCCCCGGGTGCCAAGCTCTTGCGCGTCGACTCCGGCTTTTTTATTCACCGACTTCCCCGTTCATCATGAAGAAACTTCTCCTTGCCCTCCTCCTCGTCGCCGGCCTCGCCGTGGTCGCGGTCGTCGCGGCCACCTTCTTTCTCGGTTCCATCGTCAAGGCCGGCGTCAACACGGTCGGACCGCGCCTCACCGGAACGAAGGTCGAATTGTCCGGTGCCACGATCTCGCCGCTGAGCGGCACCGGCACCCTTTCAGGCTTCTTCGTCGGCAACCCCGAGGGCTGGCAAAGCGACCGGGCCTTCTCTCTCGGCAAGATTCATCTCGACGTCGAGCCGCGCTCGTTGCTGAGCGACACCATCGTGATCAACGAGGTGGTCATCGATGATCCCCAGTTCGTGTACGAAACGAAGATCATCAGCAGCAACATCAAGGAACTGCTCAACCACATCGAAAAGATGACGGGCGGCGGCCAGACCACCGGGACCAACGCCGACGGTGCCCAGAAGAAGATCATCCTGAAGAGTTTTGTCCTTCAGAACGGCGAGGTCACGCTCGGCGCGGGCACGGCCGCCGTCACCGTGCCGATGCCTGCGCTCACCCTCACCGACCTCGGCGTCAAGGAGGGCGGCCTCACCCCCGCCCAGCTCGCCACCGCCATCATGCGCCAGGTGCTGGGCAACGTCGTCAGCGCCGCCGCCTCAGCGGCCGGTCAGATCGGTGGTTCCGCCGGCGGCCTCTCCAAGGACGCACTCAGCGAGGCGGCCAAGAAAGCCGGAGAGGGTATTCGGAATCTCTTCAGCAACGAAAAGAAATAGTCCGGCTCCCGGCGCTCGCCACCCTTCTTCCAAGTCCCCTCATGGCCTGCCCCGTCCGCATCACCTATTACTTTGAAACCTTCTCCTCCTGGTGCCACTGGGTGGAACCCGTGTGGGCTGAACTCAAAACCCGCTACGCCGGACGCGTGGAGTTCGCCTGGCGCATCGCCCTCATGAAACCCGGGGCGTTCCCCGACTCCGCGGCCCAGTGCGACTGGTATTATCAACGCAGCGGCACCCACATGAACTCGCCGTACATGTTGAACAGCGGCTGGGTCGATCCGTCTCCGGAGAATGACTACACCGCGCCAAACCGCGTCGCCGAGGCCGCGCGCGACTTCCTCGCCGCGGACGACGAACGCGTCCGCCTCGCCCTCGCGCACGCGGCCCTTCGCGAGGGCCGCCGGCTGGGACGAATTTCGGAGGCGGTCGCGGTCGCCGCCACGGCAGCCGGGCTTCCGGAGGGCCCGTTGCGTGCCCGGGCGGATTCCGCCGAGGTCCGCGCACGGGTCGCTGCATCAACGGCGGAGTTCAACGCGCATCAACTCGACCAGCGCCCCGCCTTCATCCTCGAGGACGACATCGGGGACAAGGCGGTCTTCTCCGGCCTCGTCCGTTTCGAACCGCTAGCAGCCGCGCTCGACGCCATGCTGGCCGATTGCGCCCGCTACGCGTCTTTCTCGGCCCATTTCGGACCGCCGCCCGCCTCCTGAGCCCGACGCCACGCCATGCTCCTCAAGTGGCGGCTGTCCCATATCAGTGGATACCTCGAGCTGGGGCTGGTCGCGGAGGCGGATGCCGAGCTTCGACGCATCCCCGTGAATGAACGCAGCCAGCCTGGCGTCCTGCCCGCGCGCATGGCCGTCCTGCAGGCGCGGGAAAAGTGGAGCGCGCTCCGCAACGCATCCCGTACCTTTGTCCGAAACAACCCGGACAACGCCGGCGGATGGATCACCTGGGCCTACGCGACGCGGCGCTCGGTCTCCATCGAGGCGGCCGAGAAGATCCTGCGCACCGCGGTCGTGCGCCACCCCAGGGAACCGACCATCCACTTCAACCTGGGTTGCTACGCGTCCGTCCGCGGCGATCAAGCAACCGCCCGCGCCCACGTCGCGCGCGCCATCGAGCTGGACCCGTCGTTCAGGGAAATGCTGGCGACGGATCCCGACCTCGCCGGCCTTCGCCGCTACGAGGCCCAATGAGGGCCGCTGGGCTCCCCGTTGGGGGCTCAGAAGGAATAGCCCACCACCGTACCCACGCCCACGTCAGGACTCGCATCCGTGAAGCCTTTCACGGCGTAGACCTGCACGCGCCAGCGTTCGTTCAAACGATGGGTGAGAAACGCCGTGAACTCCACGGCGGCATCGCCGCCCTCGACCGTCCGCTGCCGCCAGTCGAAGACGCCTCCGACCCGCGTCGGTTCCGACCAACGATAGCTGACCCCCGCCGAGGCATAGAGACCGTCCTCGAGCTCAAAGGCCGCGGGATCGCCGAGCACCCGGTACCCGAGGGTCCCGAAGGGCACCAGGTCTCCATAAACATGATACACGTCGGCCTGGAAATAGAGGTCGCTCTCGCCCGTGCCCAGGCCCTTGGCATCGTCGGCCGTGCCGAACTTGACCTTCGCGGAGAGATCGACGCCGGGCTGGCCCGCGCCAGTGGGGAGTGCGTACGCCGCGGAGACGATGAAATCGCCCACGCCGGACTCCGTTGAGCTGACCGGACGCACGCCGCCGACGCCCCCGAGTTCGGGCACGACGTAGGCCGGACCGGAGATGCGCAGGTACGGCACCGACGCGCGAAAGGTCCACTGATCCGCCGTGTACGTGGCCGTGACGGGGATGGCGAGCATGCGGGTGTCTTCGGAAAGACCGTAGTCGCCCGAGGTGTAGTCAAAACCCGAAGACAACGACCATTGCGCAAGGCCGCGCGCCGGGAACAGGGCCACCAGGGCGAGAGCGAGGAACGTCGACGATTTGTTCATGGCTGGAAAGTTGAAGCTGGAGGAGGTACGACCACGCACCGGGCGTCACGGGCGACCCGGGCGTTCGGGGCGCTCCGGCCGGACCGGACGCTCCACACGCTCGACCCGCACCGGGCGCTCGGGGCGCTCGACCAGCACAGGGCGTTCGGGGCGCTCAAGGCGGGCGACCCGCTCCACACGCTCCACCCGCTCCGCGCGCACCACGCGCTCGACGCGTTCAGGACGACCGGTCTTGCCGGCAAACTCCGGACGCAGGGCGAGCCGCTCGGCGGCCTGTGGGTTGCGACGGATGCCGCTGACCACCTGTCCGAGGTTCACGTCCATCTCACGGGCGATCTGCCCCCAGCCCATGCCTTCGGCCCGCTGGGTGAGCACACCCGCCAGCTCGACGGTGGCGGCGGCTTCGCCGGTGCCGACGGTGACCACGCCGCCGTTCAAGGCCGCCTCGAGTTGGGCGGGAGTCGGATCGGTGATGCCCGCCTTCGCGAGTTCCTGCTCAGCCAGGCTCAGTGAAAGAAACACGTTGCCGTATCCCTGCTCGCCCGTCGCCGGCGCGAAGGTGCGCTGCACCGTCTGGCCGTCGATCTCGGACGACAAGGTGATCTCCGCACCCGTGCGCAGACCTTCGATGAGGTTGACCGCATTGTCCTCGGAGCCGGCCAGTCGCTCAAAGCTGGCGCCGATTCTCACGGCGGCCTGAGTCGGGTCTGCGGCCTCGATCGCCGTCACTTCAGCAGGGACGACTTCGGGTTCGGCAGGCGTGGTGGTTTGCGCCATCGCGACACCCGCCAGCAGGCAGGCTGCCAGGCTGTGTCGCAGAATCGTCCGGGAATGGCGCGGGGTTGGATGAAGGAATAATGTCTTCATGAAGCGTGTGACGACCCGGAGCAAAGGAGGTTCCACGCCTGAGGGAAACACCATAGATGAATTCACGCCGTATTGCCGAATCAGGTACATTCGGACGTACGGGATTCACTTTGCCTGATTCGAAAGTGCAGCCTAACAACGAAAGCATCATGCCCATCCGCGCCTGGTTCCCCACCTTCATCTACAACGAGCCGCTGCAGGCACGCGGCCTCGAGCGCCTCAACGACGACCTCGCGGGCGAGATCGCGGCCCTGAGGGATTTCGACGACGCCGGCCGCCGCTGGTCGTCGGTGAATTACCCGGGTGGATACACGAGCTACGCCTCTCTCAACACGTTGCACACCTTTTCAAGCACGTTTGCGGCGCTCGAGAAGAAGCTGACCCGCCACGTTCGCGCGTTCGCACGTGCTCTCGACATGGATTTGCGGGGCCGTTCGGTGTTCATGACCGATTGCTGGGTCAACGTCATGCCGCCCACCGCCGCCCATTCATTGCACTTACATCCCCTCGCCTTCCTCAGCGGGACCTACTACGTCCGCACACCGAAGGGCTGCCCCGGGTTGAAGTTCGAGGACCCGCGGCTCGATCGGTTCATGGCCGCCCCGCCCAAGCGGACGGACGCAAGACGCGAGAATCACTTGCACGTCACCTACCCAGCGGAGGCGGGCAATGTGATTCTTTTCGAAAGCTGGTTGCGCCACGAAGTCGCCGCCAACCGCGTGGATGCCGAGCGGATCAGCATAAGTTTCAATTACAACTGGTCATGAGCGCGACCGGGTTGCGTCGCGCGGAAAAACGTCTTGCCTGACCCATGCTCGTCATCCGCCGCCTCGTCGACCGCCGTCGCGCCTACACCGCCTTGCTGCTGAAGGGCGAGCCGCCGCAAATCTTCCCCACGTCCGACGCCGAACACGCCCGCATCCTTCAGATCTACAAGCAAGACCGTCCCCATGAGGGAATCGTGAACGATTTTTCCGAGTACGGTCTGAACTCGCCCCCAAGGGGATCATTGCCGAAGCCTTAGCTGACCGGTCTCGCCCGCAAGTCCCCGAACCCGCCGGCTGCATCGACCCCGTCGTCTTGAACACCCTGCCCCCTTCCCCTCCCGACGTGTCGCACCTGACAGAAGAATCCCCTCCGGTGGCGAACAAGCACCGCAACGTGCGCAACTTCATCGCGTCGCTTCGTCACGGCCTTGAAGGCTTCGGGGCGGCGTGGAAACACGAGCCCTCGTTCCGCGAGGACATCCTCTTCGTCGTTCTGCTGGTCCCCTTCGCGATCATTCTCCCCGTCAACGCCGTCTCGACCGCGCTGATGATCGCCTCCCTCCTGCTCATCATCATCGTGGAGCTGTTGAACTCAGCGATCGAGTGGACCATCGACTACCTCCGGCCCGAGCGGAATCCGATGGCAAAGCGCATCAAGGACATGGCGAGCGCCGCCGTCTTTCTCAGCTACATCAACTGCATCATTGTGTGGATCGTCATGCTCTGGCCCTCCAACGCCGTCTGGCGCCGGATCGGCGACTGGCTCACGGGGTGACGCGCGCGCCACGGGCGCGCGAACATCCAACGCCCAACGCCGAACATCCAACATCCAAGGTGAGGATCGACGGGACGGCGCCGCTCCTTCAGCTCTCCACCTTCACCGCATGCGCGCGAACAACCCGACGCCGATGCCGAGCATCGCAAGGTTGGGCAGGATCGCCGCCCAGAGCGGCGAGAGCACTTCGCGGCCGCCCAGGGCGGTGCACGCTTTCACGAGGATAAAATAGAGCAGGAAGAAGCCGATCGATTTCGAAACGCCCACCGCCGGGTTCACCCGTACGCCCGAGATCGCGAACGGAATGGCGATCGCAAGGATGATGAGCGGACCGAAGGTCTCGGCGAGCAATCCGTAGTACCGGACCGCATAGGGCGTGACCTTCGGGTTATCCTCGATCGTGAAATATTCGATGATGCGGGTCAGTTCAAAGAAGGAGAGATCGGAGGGCTTCAGGTCGAAGACGAGCATCAGCGCCGGATCCTCCTGATAATAGGGCACCACCTTCTCGGCGAAGGCCACCGTTCGGGTCACCTCGCCGGTCTCAGGTTCCACCCACGTCTCCCGTCCATCCCGGAACACCCAGCATCCGCGCCGCGCATCGAAATAGCCTTCACGCGCGTGGAGCCGCGTCTTTTCGCGCCGTTCCGCGTCGAGCTCCGAAACGGTCACGCCGTACCCGCGATGCGTGAAACGGCTGTAGCGGTTGAAAAACCACATGCGGTTCTGCCGTTGATTGTCGAAAGCAACTCCCGTGCTGGCGCCGATGCGGTCCGCGGCTCCGACCGAACCGGCCTCCGAGCGAAACCGAATCGTCTCAAACAGGCTGCGGGAGGCTTCCACCGACCAGGGGATCACCTTGCCATTGAGGTAGGCCGTGACGGCGCAGAGCAACACCCCCGCGAGCCAGAGACCCCTCGTGATGCGCCCCACCCCGATGCCCGCCGCACGCATGGCGATGATCTCGTTGCCGCGATGCAGGAGGCCGAGCGCGTACAACAACGAGATGAGCAGGCTGAGCGGGAGCACGACCGAGAAGTAACTCGGGAGCTTCACCGCAAAATACATCACCACGTCCGTCGCACCGGCGCCGTCCTCGAGCAGATCGCTGAAGTCGTCGTACATCGCCTGCATCAACAGCAGCCCCATCGTCGCGCACAGGACGAGGCCGAGGATCTTCAGCCATTCGCGGAGGACGTAACGGTCGAGGGTGGTCATGCAGGAAGAACGGAACGAGCCCGCGCCCCGAGGCTGCGCACGGGCGGCCGGCCTCGGCGATGAAAAAATCCCGGTCCGGGCGCAGTCCTTGCTGTGCGGGTGGCCTCTCCCGCACAGTTTGATTGAAACAGCGCCCTTCGACGCCAACGTTTTCCCACACCGCATGACCCCGCTCCGACGTTTCGTTCTTTGCCTCGCCACCGCCGCCGCTCTTCTCACCGGAGGGTGCGGGCCTGGCGGAGGAGACACCATCCGCATCGGCGAATATGCCTCGCTCACCGGCAAGGAGGCCGGCTTCGGGCAGAGCTCGCATCGCGGCACCGTCCTCGCCATCGAGGAGATCAACGCCGCCGGTGGAGTGCTGGGCCTCCAGCTGGAGCTCATCACCGAGGACAACCAGACCAAACCCGGTGAAAGTGCCACGGTTGCCAAGAAGCTGATCTCCCGCGACCGCGTCGTCGCACTGCTCGGCGAGGTCGCCTCCGGCCGCTCGCTCGAGGCCGCTCCGATCGCACAGGCCTCGCGCATCCCGATGATCGCCCCGGCCGCCACCAACCCGAAGGTCACCGAGACGGGTGACTACATTTTCCGCGTTTGCTTCATCGATCCGTTCCAGGGCACCGCGATGGCGAAGTTCGCCCTCGACACCTTGAAGGTGAAACGCGTGGCCATCGCGTCCAGCGTCTCCTCGGCCTACAGCGTCGGCCTCGCCCAGTTTTTCAAGGAAACCTTCGTGGCCGGCGGTGGCGAGGTCGTGGCCGAGCAGAAGTTTTCCGAGGGTGACAAGGATTTCCGCGCCCAGCTCACCGCCATCCGCGCCGCGGGCGTCGAGGCCGTCTTCGTGCCCGCCTACTACACCGAGGCCGCCCTGCTCATCCGCCAGGCCCGCGAGCTTGGCCTGACCATTCCCTTCCTCGGCGGCGACGGCTGGGAGGCTCCGCAGCTGATGGAGATCGGCGGGGACGCACTGGAGGGCTGCTATTACTCCACTCATTTCTCCGCCGAGGACACGTCGCCCCGCGCCGCCGAGTTTGTGCGCCGCTATCGCGATCGCTGGGACGGCGAAACGCCCGGCGCCTTCGCCGCCCTCGGCTATGACAGCGTGCACGTGCTCGTCGACGCCATCCGCCGCGCCGGCACCACCGAAGGCCCCGCCGTGCGCGACGCCCTCGCCGCGACCAAAGCTTTTCCTGGAGCAACCGGAGAGACGACGATCAATGCCCAGCGCGACGCCTCCAAGCCGGCCGCCATCATCGCCATCCGCGACGGCCGCCTCGGCTTCCTGACCAGCGTCGCGCCTTGAGCACGCGCCGGGCCCGACCCATGATCTCCCGGTCCCCCGGTTTCGCAAGGAACGGCGGCCCTCCCGCCCGCCGTCCCGCCGCCCTGCCCTGCGCGTGATCGAGTTCTTCCAACAGCTGCTCAACGGTATTTCCCTCGGGGCAATCTATGCCCTGATCGCCCTCGGCTACACGATGGTCTACGGCGTTCTGCGCTTCATCAACTTTGCGCACGCCGACGTCTTCATGGTGGGCGCCTTCGCCGGGTACTACCTGGGCAACCGCCTTCCCGGCGGCACCCTCGGCACAGGCCTCATCGTGCTCGCCGGCGCAATGGTCGCCTCCGCCGTGCTCGGCATGCTCATCGAGCGCTTTGCCTACCGGCCGCTCCGCGACGCCCCGCGTCTCAACGTCCTCATCACGGCGATCGGCGTGTCTTTGCTTCTTGAATACAGCGGGCAGGTCTTCTTCGGGGCCGCCCCGCGCACCTTCCCGGTGATCTTTCCGTCGGCACGGTTTGGGACGGACGGCCTCGTCATCTCAAGCAACCAGCTGGCGGTGATCGTCGTCGCCCTGGTCCTCGTGGTGGCGCTTCGTCTCATCGTCTTCCGCACGAAGCTCGGCACGGCCATGCGCGCGGTCTCCTCCAATCCGAAGGCCGCCCAGTTGATGGGGGTGAACATCAACACGGTGATCGCCTTCACCTTTGCCCTCGGTTCCGCCCTCGCCGGAGCCGGCGGCGTACTTTACGCCGTCAATTATCCGTCGATCGATCCGCTGATGGGCGTGATGCCCGGCCTCAAGGCCTTCGTCGCCGCCATTCTCGGCGGTATCGGCAACATCCCGGGCGCCGCCCTTGGCGCCCTCCTGCTCGGAATCGTCGAGACGTTCGTCGCCGGCAGCGCGTGGTCGACGTACAAGGACGCCATCGCCTTCGCCATTCTCATTGCGATCCTGCTCTTCCGCCCGTCCGGCCTGCTCGGACGTTTCACGATCGAAAAAGTGTAGCGCATGACCCGGTCGCACTGGATCCTTTTCGCCACCCTCGCGCTCGCGCTCGGGCTTTCGCGCGTGTCCGGCGCCCTCGATCCCTACGTGCTCGACGTCCTCATCGGCATCGGGATCAACATCATCCTCGCCGTCTCCCTCAACCTCGTAAACGGCCACACGGGCCAGTTCTCGCTGGGCCACGCCGGTTTCATGGCGGTCGGCGCCTACCTCTCCGCCGTCGTCACGGTTTACCTTGGCCCGCGCCTGCTGGGACCCGAGGCCGGCGCCCTGGCCACGGGTGCGCTCTTCCTCGGCGCCCTGGTGGCTGGCGGACTCTGCGCCGCGCTGGCCGGCCTGTTCGTCGGCGTGCCGTCGCTTCGCCTGCGCGGCGACTACCTCGCCCTGGTCACCCTCGGCTTCGGCGAGATCATCCGGGTCATCTTCCAGAACGTGGACGCCGTCGGCGGCGCGCTGGGCATGCATGGCATTCCGTACCACACCAACGTTTCGTGGGTGCTCACCTTCGTCGCCCTCACGATCTTCACCGTTACCTGCCTCGTGAACTCGACCTACGGGCGCGGCTTCCTGGCCACGCACGACGACGAGATCGCCTCGGAGGCCGTCGGCCTCGACACCACCCGCTACAAGATCGTGGCCTTCGTGATCGGCGCCTTCTTTGCGGGCATCGCCGGCGGCCTCTACGGCCACTTCAAGATGAGCATCACGCCCACCGGCTTCGATTTCACCCGCAGCATCGAGGTGGTGGTGATGGTCATCCTCGGCGGCATGGGCAACACGATCGGCGTCGTGCTCGCCGCCATCCTGCTCACCCTCCTGCCCGAGGTCCTGCGGCCGGTCGCCGAGTACCGCATGATCCTCTACGCCTTGTTGCTGGTCGTGCTGATGATCGCGCGGCCCCAGGGTCTCTTCAATCTGCGCTTCGGCAAGCACCGCGTCTGATGAACCCGCCGCTCCTCCAGCTCGAGCAGACTACGATTCGCTTCGGCGGGCTCACCGCCGTCAACGCGGTCGACCTTGACCTGCACGAGGGCGAGTTGTGCGGGCTCATTGGCCCCAACGGCGCGGGCAAGACCACCGTGTTCAACCTGATCACCGGGGTCTACGCGCCGACCGACGGCTGTATCCGTTTTTCCGGACAGAGCCTCGCCGGCCTGCGCGCCCATCAGATCGTCCGCCTGGGCATCGCCCGCACATTTCAGAACATCCGCCTCTTCGCCCAGCTCAGCGTGTTCGACAACGTGCGCGTCGCCTGCAACCTCCACCGCGGCACCCATCCCGCCCAGGCCCTCCTGCGCCTGGGCGCCTTCCGTCGCGACGAGGCCGGGATCACCCGCCGCGCGGAGGAACTGCTCGACCTCTTCAACCTGCGCCGCTTCCGCGACGTGCCCGCCACCTCCCTCCCCTACGGCGAACAGCGTCGCCTCGAGATCGTGCGGGCCCTCGCCACAAAGCCGCGCCTGCTGCTGCTCGATGAACCCGCGGCCGGCATGAACTCGACCGAGAAGCTCGAACTCGTCCGCCTCATCCGCGAAATCAAGGTGCAGTTCAACCTCACCGTCCTCCTCGTCGAGCACTCGATGTCGGTTGTCATGGGTCTTTGCGAGCGCATCGCCGTGCTCGACTACGGCATGAAGATCGCCGACGGCACGCCGGCGCAGATCCAGCGCGACCGGAAGGTCATCGAGGCCTACCTCGGCGAAGACCATGATGCCAATCTCGCCCATCACTGAGCGATGACCGCACCCGTCCCTCCCGCTCTTCTGGCCGTGACCGACCTCGCCGTGAACTACGGTGCGATCCGGGCGGTCAACGGCGTGTCGTTCGAGGTCCCCACCGGCGGCATCGTGACGCTCATCGGCGGCAACGGAGCGGGCAAGAGCACGACCTTGCGCACCCTCTCCGGCCTGATCCGTCCGTCCGCCGGAAACGTCACGTTTCGCGGCGAGAACATCACCCGCCTGCCGCCGCACGAGATCGTCGCGCGCGGACTCGGCCATGTCCCGGAGGGCCGGATGGTTTTCCCCACGCTCACCGTGGACGAAAACCTGGCGATGGGCGCCTACCTGCAACGCGACCGCACGGCGATCGCCGCCGCGCGCGAGTACGTTTTCGGGATCTTCCCCCGCCTCAAAGAGCGCATCAAGCAGACCGCCGGCACCCTCTCCGGCGGCGAGCAGCAGATGCTGGCGATCGGCCGCGCCCTCATGGGTCGTCCCGCGTGCCTGATGCTCGACGAGCCTTCGCTCGGCATCGCCCCGCGCCTGATCGCCACCATCTTCGAGAAGATCGTCGAGATCAACCGTACGCAGGGCATCACCATCCTCCTCGTCGAACAGAACGCCCGCCTCGCGCTCGAGGTCAGCCAGTATGCACACGTCCTGGAAACCGGACGGGTGGCGTGTTGCGGTCCGTGCGCCGAGTTGCGCAAGGACCCCCGGGTGAAAGCCGCCTACCTCGGTGGATAGGGGTCAACCCGGGAATTTCACGTCGTCGACAACGATTCTTCTTGGGTCACTCTGTGAAACTGGCCTGAACGCCCGTGCCACAGCGATGAACGCTACTCCAGCCCTGCTGCGCTGCGTGCGCGTTTCAACACGCCTCCGGCGAGGGCGCGGGCACGCGCGGCGCCGTCGCGCAGCACCCCTTCAACGTAGTCGAGGTTGGCCGCGAGTTCGGCGCGCTTCGCACGGGCCTCCGCGAAATGGTTCCAGTAATGCTCGAAGAGCGCCTTCTTCAAATCGCCGTAACCGAGTCCTCCGGCGCGAAGACGGCTCTCGAAATTCGCCGCGACCTCCGCGGGCGCGACCAGCTTGAGCAATTGGATCGCCAGGTTCTGATCAGCGTCGGGTTTCGGCTCCGCGGGCGTACGGCTGTCCATGACGATCGACATGATCTTCTTGCGCGTCGCCTTCTCGTCTCCGAACAGGTCGATGGTGTTGCCGTAGCTCTTGCTCATCTTCTGTCCGTCGAGGCCGGGCACCGTGGCGACCTCCTGCTTGATGACGGGATCGGGCACGACGAAGGTCTCGCCGTAGGTCAGGTTGAACTTGATCGCGATATCGCGCGTCATCTCAACGTGCTGCTTCTGGTCGCGACCGACCGGCACCAGGTTGGAATCGTAGAGCAGGATGTCGGCG
>CAYOSX010000008.1:15066-26233 GCA_964406745.1 uncultured Opitutus sp. | reverse complement strand
TACGAGAACAGACCGAAGTTCGGCGAGATCCCCTTGGCCGTCTTGTCCTTGTAGCTGTGCGCGCGCTCGAGCAGGCCCATCGGAGTGAGGGTGCCGAGAATCCACATCAGCTCGCACACTTCCGGCAGATCGCTTTGCCGGAAGAACACCGCCTTCTTGGGATCCAGCCCGCAGGCCAGGAAGTCGAGCGCGACCCCGAGCGTGTTCGCCCGCCGCTGGGCGGCGTCGGTCAACGACGTCATCGAGTGGTAGTCGGCGATGAAGTAAAAGGCCTCGCCGCGATCCTGCAGCTCGATGGCCGGCTTCATCATGCCGAAATAATTGCCGATGTGGAGGGTACCGGAGGGTTGTATGCCGGAAAGGATACGCATGGTGGATAAGGTATAAGGCCTGTGTCGTTCGCCAGGAGTTACCGTCGTCACTCGCGCCGCGGGATCAACGAAACCGTCGTCCGCACCCGGGCGATCGTCGCCGGCGGCAGATAACCGGTGAAGGTCGACGTCGGCATGACGAGCGAGCGCGGACCAAGGAGCGTGCCAGGATTGAGCACCGCGTTGCAGCCGACTTCAGCACGCTCCCCGACGATGGCGCCAAATTTCCGCAGGCCCGTGTCCACGAGCTCGCCGGCCACGCGCACGGTCACCGTGCGCTGGTCGAGGCGCAGGTTGGAGCAGATGACCCCGGCGCCGAGATGGGCCCCGCAACCGAGAATGGAATCGCCGACATAACTGAAGTGCGGCACCTGCGAGCCGTCCATGATCAGGCAGTTCTTGAACTCGCACGCGTTGCCCAAGACACAACCGGCGCCGACGATCACGTTGCCGCGAATGAAGGCGCCCGGCCGGATCTCCGTGTTGGGGCCAATCCACACCGGACCGATGATCGTCGCATAAGCCGGTAGTTTCACGGACGGATCCAGGTGGACATCGCCTTCGATATGCACGCCCGGCGGCACGGTCGGACGCGCCCCTTTTTCCAGGACCGCCGCGAGCGCGGGACCGATCCGCTTCAGCCACTCCCAAGGCGGCAGGTTTGCGGGGAATGACTCCGCAAATGGAGCGAGCGTCGGGGGCAGGTCAAAGAATTCAGCGGCTTTCACGCGCTCCATCCCTTCGGAAATTTCCCGCCGAATCTCGTCTTTAATACGGACGTGCCCGAATCAACGGGACTCCGGAGGGACGCCTTCAAGGCTTCGCCGCCTTTTCCAGGCACGTCGCGCGCGGAATCGACCGCTCGCCGGCGACCGCAGGCGCGGGTGCGTTCCGCCCGCCTCTGACTCTCCGGATGGCGGCACCGAACACCATGCGCGTGAGTCCGCCGACCGAGATCAGCCAGAACGCCGGATCGATCAGATAGTCCCATGCGTTGTCCGACTCGAGGAGATCGAGCACATGCGCCGCGAGGGCTGCCACGAGGAGAATGCCAATGCGATTCCCGGCAATCAAAAGGGCGGCCGCCAGCAGACCCGTGACAATCACGACTCCGTGGCTCTCCCATGCCTTCGCATAGAGATCCGGGCCAAAATATCCGGTCGCCGAAACATACAGCGTCGATCCCACCGCGAAACCAATCACGTAGGCGGTCAGTCGCTCCCGATCCGACAACCACGCTCGTCCGGTCAGTCGCCGGCCGACGAAGGCCGCCAGGAAACCGACGAGCAGGACGCTGGGGTTCGCATGGGCACTCATCAACCAGCGCCAGAGGGTGAACTCACCCAGCGGAAGGACGGTGAGGCCCAACGCCGCCGCCCCCAGGACAAGCGTTCTCACCCGTGTCGTCCGCGTCACCTTGGCTCCGGTGAAAAGCTCGGAAAGCCATAGCAACAAGGTCCACAGGAGCAGGACGATGGCTCCGCAAAAATAGAGATGAGTGGAGCTCACGGAATACTCGCCAAAAGATTCGCTCCCGGGGCGAGTTGATCAGCCGTCAGTTGCACGTGTTTGATGCGCAGGCGCTGCCACGTGTACGTCACGTGGATCACGCCGTGGGCATCCTGAACCAGGCTGGGGTAGGAAAACTCTCCTTGATCCGCCTCATCGAGGACCGTGCCCGGGGCCCACGTTGCGCCGTCGTCGTGCGAGACCGCCAGCCGCAAGCGCCGGCGATCCTCACGGTTGTCGTTGTAGGCAAGGACGATCCTACCGTCGTGAAGCCGGATCGCGTCGATGCCCGCATCGGGGTTGGGCAGATTTGTTGGCACCGGCTTGCTCCAACTCCAGCCCGCATCCTCCGATCGCGCCATGTGCAGGGTCCGGTCACCGCCGCCGTCGCGCAGCCACATCACCGCCCGGCGTTCGTCGAGAGCCACCACCGCGGGTTGCAGCAAGCCTTCCACGATGGGCAGCCGCCGCAGATGAAAACGATCCACGGGCATTTCGTCGCCCGGCTCGATCCAGAGGATTTGCGGATACTTGGCCACAAACTCGTGGTACACCGGGAGGCCGATCCAGCCGTCCGAAGTGAAAAACGGCTTGGCCCGAACGAGCGTGCTGAAATTCAGGAAGGGGCTGAGCGTGAGGCGCTGACTCGTGCTCCACGAACGCCCGCCGTCGTCGGAACGCTTCACGTTGAGAAGGCTGCCCGACCATCCGCCGACACTCACGCTGACGTAGACGAGCCAAAGCCGGCCCTCGTGATCGGAGAACATCACCGCATTTCCCAGCTTGCGCACATTGCGGCCGGTGTCGGACTCGGCGTCTTCCGGACCGAGAAGGCGCTCGGGGGCGCTCCAGCTTCCCTGCGGACCCGCGCTGCGACGCGAAAGATAGATGGCGACGTCGGCCGCGCCCTCGCGTTCCCCTCCGTACCAAATGGTCGCCAGCTCACCATTGGGAAGGGCGCAAACGGAACTGCCGTGCACACTCGGCGTGACCCCCTCGCCCACCACCCAGGACGCCGAAGCGACCGATCGGCCGACCTCGGATGCCCGGGCCGCGTCCGAAACCCGCATGGTCGCACGCGGGCCCACGTTGACCGTGCTTCCGTGCCAGATCGCCAACCCGGTGACCGCAACGGCCACGCCCAGCCAGGCGCGGCGCGCGCGGCGGGACAACGGCCGCAGGTCGGACGGAGTCGAAGGGCGATCGGACATCAGCGACGCTCGGCGGCGAACGCCGTCCGGTTGTGGGGATACAGTACGACCAGCATGAATACGATGCAGCCTCCCAGCTCCAGCAATTCGCCTTTGCGACTGGAAGCGATGAACGTGGAAAGCGCACCGATCACGAGATAGCCGGCAATGTGAACCCAACGTGGCAGCGGAATCGCCCACGCATCGACAAAACGCCGCACCGCCTCGAGACGGCGGTAGAGCACGGGCAGGATGAGCACGTACGTCACGATCACCACCGCGAGGATCTTCCCGAAAACCAGCCGGTTGATCTTCACCTCGCCGACCACTAGGTTGTGCAGATTGGTTTCCTGCTGGGCATTGTTGGCCTTGAAGAACTCGGGGGATTCCACGCCAAAAATTCGCTGCCCCCACGAGATTTCCTCGCCGGCACCAAAGACGAACAAAGCGCCGAGGATGCCCGTGCAAAACAGGAACCACCGCGTCCGCAGGCCGCGCAGCCGCACAATCCGCACAAAGCAGACCGCCGCCGCCGTCACCAAGGCCACCACGGAGAGCGACTCCACCAAGCCATCCTCGACGGTGTAGACCTCGTTGAAATACGAGAGATTCGTGTGCGAGAAGTAGATGCCGAACAGCATCATGGTCAGCAACACGGTGAGGGCAAAAACCTCGAACCGGTTGATGAACGGCGTGGACGAATTCATGAATAAGGACGTGAAGCGGATACGAGCAAAACCACCGCGGACCGGGGTAACTGGGCCGGGAGGCGCGGAGAGACAAGTCACCGCTGCCCGACTTTTCCAGAAAATAGCTCGCCGCCTCCCGCAAACGTGCGGCGACAACTCATTCCCGAAAAGCAAAACGACCGGGACACAAGGACCCGGCCGTTGAGAAAAATGGAGCAGGCGAAGAGACTCGAACTCTCGACGTCCACCTTGGCAAGGTGGTGCTCTACCAACTGAGCTACGCCTGCGAATGAGGGGATGAGAAGTAGGCCTTCGCCCAACCGCGTCAATAGGTTTTTTGGCACCGTACGCCACCGGGGCGTGACTCGGTTTCCGCCGGTCATTTCCCGGGGCGTTTCGTGAAACAGGCATTTCTGCCTGTTGACGGCGTCATGCGCCGCCAGTCCTTCGTACGCGCCGTGGCAGTCGATCCAACAGGCAGGAATGCCTGTTTCACGTTCGGACCGTTGTCGGCGTAGGCTACTCGCCGAGGCGGATGCGTTCCGCGCCGCCCGCTCGCTTCTGCGCGCCCCCGCCTTTCGTCCCTTTCTCGTCGCCGTAGTAGGCGTAGTTTGCCGTGTAGTAATCGTAATCCTCGCCCGATCGCGGCGGCACGCGATTGAGCACGGCGCCGGCCAACGGTGCCTTGATTCCTTCCAACACCTGCCGCGCGCGCAGGATCATGCTTCGCGGATTTCGCCGGTGCTGGATCAACAGAACCGCGGCATCGAGACAGCCTGCAAGGACGGCGGCGTCACTGACACCGATGATCGGAGGCGAATCGATCAGGATGCGATCGTATCGTTCCTTCCATTGCGTCAGCAGGGCGCGCAACCGTTCCGCGTGCAAAAGCCCGAGGGTGAATCCGGAAACCCCACCGCTCGCCAAAAAGTCCAGGCCCGCAACCGACGTCGGACGCACCGCCGCACCGGCCTCCGCGCGTCCGGTCAACACCTCCGACAAACCCGGAGCCCGAGGCACGTCGAGCAGGCGGTGCTGCACCGGGCGTCGCACGTCGCCGTCGATCAACAGCACCCGTTCCCCCGCTTCCGCCATCGCGACAGCGAGGCGATGCAACGTGGTCGACTTCCCCTCCCCCGGACCCGCCGAAAACAGGGCCACGACCCGCGGCGCAACGTTGCCCGCCGTCAGTTTCAAATTCGTGTGCAGGACGCGGAAGGGCTCGGCGAACGCGGGATCCCCCGATGCGCCTGCGTCCGTCCCTTCGGGAAGCACGGGCAACACACCGAGCACCGGCAGGCCAAGCCGCATCTCCACCTCCGCGACGCTGCGGAAGCTGGTATCGAAATAGTCGATCATGACCGCGAGCCCGACCCCGAGCGCCGCGCCAAAGAACACGCCAAGAATGAGGTTGAGCGCCCACACGGGTTTCGCGGGCTGGCGGGCCGGCTGGGCTTCGCCAAGAATCTCGGTGGTGCGTTTCGGCACCTGAAAATCCACCTCCCGCTGCCGGAGCGTGAGGCGGAGGGTCGTGGCGATCCGGGACTCGTCCTCGAGCCGCTGCACCGCCTCCTCGAAGGGCCGCACGCGATCGCGCGCGGAGAGGATCTGGTCAACCTTCGCCTGGGCCAGCTGGTTCTCCAGTTCGACGACGCGCGCCTCCGCCTCCTTGTAAGCGATCTCCAGCGCCTTCTCGTACCCAAGGAGCTGTCCGTCGAGCTGCGCGCGGATCACCTCCACGTTGCCCACGGCCGCCACCAGGTCGGGGTGGGCCTCGCCCAGCCGGCCGCGAAGGCGCGCCACGTTCTGATCGGCCACGAAATAGGCCTGCAGGAGATTCTGGATGTTCGCATCCTGGATGAGCTCCGAATTGACGAGATTGACGCGCTCGTCCGGCGGAATGGCACGAAAGCGTTCCCACCGTGTCTTGCGACCAATGGCGTCGACGCGCAAGGCGATGAGGGAATTCTGCATCTGCCGCAGCGTCTCGATCTCCATGTCGGAGTAACGCGCGCTGAGGTCGACCCCGGCGAGGTTGAGGTCGTTGCGAATCTTCTCCACGGCGTCGCGCTGCGCCGAGACGTTGCGCTCCTGCACTTCAAGTTCCCGCCGCAACTGGGCGAGACCTTCCCGCTGCTCCGACGTGGCAAAGGCGATGCGGTCCTCGGAGTAGACCCGGGCTACCTCGTTGGCGACCTCGGCGGCGAGCCGTGGTTCGCGCGCAAAGACGCGGATGTCGATCAGGGAGGAGTTACGCACGTTCTCCACGCGCAACATTTTCGCGAGCAGGTAGCGATAGGTCACCTCCGTCGGCAGCGGCGCATCCGCTCCGAGCGTGCGACCCAGGCGCTCGTTCAAGCCAAGATTCTCGATCACCACATACAGGATCTTCGGCGACTGCATGATCTTGAACTGATCCTGCAGGAAAAAAGGATCATAGCCGCCCTTGGCCTGGTTCTGCTGGTAGAGCTGGACGCTACCCTCGGGTTTCTCAACGCGCACCTGCGCCACCGAGAGGTACCATTTGGGCAGAAACGCCGTCACGCCCGCGGTGGTGAGGAAAACCAACGCACCGATCACGAAGATGAGCGCCCGGCGCTGCCGCAGGATCTGCAGAAAATCCGCGAGCGTCGCGTGCTCCTTGCCGGCGAAAGTGGCTGCCATGGGTTGCGACAGGGAACCCCGCGGAATCGGGCTCAGCAAGCCCGATTCCGCGAACATCCAACATCCAACGCCGAACATCGAACTTCCAAGGTTCGGATGGGAGGGGCGACGACGCCTGGTACGCTTTCGAAGGCCTTGCCGCCGATTCCCATAAAGGACGGCATGGGAGCACCGTCCGTCTCCAAACCCGGCGACAGGCCCTCCTGAGGCGGGTAAAAGTGTGGCCGCTCCTTCAGAGTGATGGCGGCCCTTCAGGCAGGAAGCCTGGGGCACGCTCCCGTGCGGGCGTCGCCTCAGAACGCGAAACGGGCGGAAACGCCGACCCGTGTGCGCTTGAGCTCGCGGGAGACGTCATCCGACGTGACCCGATCGTAATCGTAGGTCGCGGAGACCGACCAGTTGCGACGCCCCACATACGTGAGCGCCAGGCCGGCGCGGACGGTATCCTCGTCCCGATTGGGACTCACCCCGCGGCGGCCTTGCAGCACCGCCGGCTCAAAGTTCAGCGACGTCGACGCCGCCACGACGGGCGAGAGGAAGTGCTGCACGTTGACGAAGAGACGGTGCACCTGCGTGTCCGTGTAAAGGTCGAGGTTCGAGGTCTCCTCGAGCGCGTAGCTGTAGCCGCCGGAGACAAAACTGGCCTCGCCGTAATCGTACTTCACGCTCGCCTCGGCATAGGGCGCGTCCTTCCCGGGCTCACCGCGACGCCGGCGATCCTCCCATCCGAAGCGGAGGCGGGCACTGAGTTTCTGCGTGGGGTCGTAGTTGAGGCCGACGAGCAGGAAGCGCGAATCCTTGTCCTTCGCCGCGCCGTTCGTGTCGTAACCAATATCCTGATACCTTACCTCCGCGACGGCGCTCGTCTCCGGCAGCAGGCTGTAGGCGGCGGCCGCGCCCAGCAGCCATTCGTCGCGGTCGAGGTCGCGCGCCAGAGTGTCGTTGTCGAAGGCGTAGTTCGTTGCCCGCGCCTTAGCCGTCACAACGAGGCGGGGATTGAGCTTGGTGTCGAAACGCCCGTCGAGCTGGTTGCGCTTGAACGACTGGTCCGTGTTGATCGGGACGCCCGCCAGCAGCGACTCGGGGTTCTTCAGGGCCTGGTAGGACTCGGTGATGTCCAGCGTCGTATCGGGCCGGAAGGCATGCGCGAATCGCACGGACGCCTCATGGCTGTCGAGCGTGCGGTCTCCGGGCCGGTCCTCCATGTGCTCCAACAGCAGCCGGTAACGAGCCGAGACAAAGGTGCGCGGCGTGACCGACGCATTCAGGGCCAGCGTCGGCGACACATGGTAAACCACGCTGTCGATCTCGTTGGTCGCCGAACCGAAGATGTTGCTGTCGTGAAGCACGCCACCCGTCACCCGCGCCGAAAAACCCCGGCCTTGCTCCTCCTCGGGGATCGGCGCGTACACCGCATGAAGGGAAAGTCCGCTCGACAGCAGGAGGGTGGCAAACGCGAGAGCGGTCTTCATCAGGAGGAAAGCGTGCGCGGAACCTAGGGTGAATCCTCCAGCCAGCGCAATTACTTTACCGATCACCGCAAACTTCCCGGCGCGGCGAGCACCCGAAAGTTCTCCGCGAGTTTCTGCTGCTGGCTCAAGGGGAAGTCGGCCGGCAGGCGGTCTTGAATCAGGCCCGTATACACCCGGCCCCAGTCGCCGAAACGTGACGCCTCCTGCGAGGGGCGGAGAAGCTCACTGAAGAAGGGGCGGTCAAGCGTGCGAGGCGTGAGCACGAGCACCTCGATCGGTTGCAGCAGCGAGGCCATGCGGAATTCTCTCAACGTCACTGGCTGCGCCCAGACCCGCTGTCCGGAATACCACGCGGCCCCCGCCGGCACGTCGGCCATCCAGCCGATCGAAGTCCCGCCTTCCCGCCCCAGGGTTCGCCCCAATTCGACAAACACACCCGGATGATAGGGCGGGTAATGGAAATGCACCCGCCGGGGCTCGGCCACGTCCTGGATCAGCGGAATCGCCTGCAGGCCCAACAGGACACCCCACGCCACGAAGGGACGCGCCGAAAGGTGGGCGTGGCTGTCCAGCAGCACCCGGAAAAAACCGGCGCCAAAGACAAGCAACAAGGGCGTGGCAACCAACGCGGGCAGCCGTTCGCCCTCGCCGGAATTGAAGAAGCCTTGCGCGAGGACCAGCGCAACGAGCGCGGCTGCGAAAAGGATCCGCAGGTCGCGCACGTTTCGATCCTGAAAACGATACAGCCATCCTGCGAAGAACAGGGATCCGAGGAAGAGTCCGCCCGTCCAGAGTTGTCCGCCCACGGCGTCCTGCAAGGCCGTGAGGCCCTTGTTCGCGAACTTCCGGATCTCCAGCGCGGGCGCCTCCGCCTTGAAACTTCGCCGCCAGACGTCCGGCTCCGCGGTGGGATCGCCGGCGCGCAGGGCAACGTCGTGCCAGGCCAGTCCCAAGGGATGACCGCTCGCGATCGTGTTTCGAGCCAACCAGGGTGCGCAGACGACCATCAACCCCGCCGTCACCGAAGCGAACGCCACGGCACGCCGTCCGGACGGGGCCCTCCACATCACCGCCACCACCACCAGCGGAGCCAGCGCCGCGGAGGTGTAATCCAAAAGAAAGAGCAGGCCGGCGCATGCTCCGGCCGCCAGCCAGCCTCCCCGCGCGCGTCCGCGTTGGTCCGTCCACGCCCGCGCCAGCGCCTGGAACACCGCCAGGAGCAGGACCATCGCCAGCGGCGTTCCGTTGACCGCGACCGTCTCCTGCCAGATCGCGGCCGACAGGAGCAACGCCACCGCCGCACCCACACCCGCCGCGCCTCCGAACAGCCGTCGGCCCAACAACCATGTCTGCACCGCCGCGACCCAAAGCAGGAGCACGTTGACCGCGAGCAGCACGTAATCGCCGCCGAAGCCGTCCGGCGGCTCCGGCGGCGTCGAGAGCCACGCCTCACGCCAGTCGTCGGGCAGGGCCGCGAGCGCGCCCGCGAGCACGGCCGGATACAGCGGCGTGTATCTCAATTCCGGATACACGTCAGCGGCGGAAAACGGTCTTCCCCTCGCCTCCGCCCACGCGACCGTCTGGGGGTCGATCACCGGGGCGGCGTACCCGCGGCCTTCCGCCCATTGGCGCGCCGCAGCCGCCTGGCGGAAGGTGGCCTCGGAACGCGGGCCGCGGAACTGCGTGTGCGCCACGACCAGCGACAGCAGCAACAACGCGAGCAGCAGCGCCGCCCGGCGCAACCAGCGCACGCCTCCCCCGGCCTCCAGCCAGTACACCCAGCCGGGCGACGTGTTCAATGGAGCCATGGGCGCGCAGTGGTGGCGATCAAGGACGATGGCTTAATCGGTGACATCCAGCTCCGGCCACTGGGACAGTTTCCGATGAAGGGTGCGGCGGCTGATGCCCATGAACTGGGCGGCCTTGGTGCGATTTCCGCGCGACTTGATCAGGGCCTCGCGCAACAGCCGCTTTTCGTTCTCCTCGACCGAGAGCGGGTTCGCCACCGGCGCCAGCGGCGACGCCGATCCGTCGGGCGCGGTGGTGCCGCGATACTTCGCATCGAGGTCGAACTCCGTGAGCTTGCCGCCGCGGCGCAGGACCACCGCGTTCTCGCAGAAATTCCGCAGCTCGCGGATGTTTCCCGGCCACGGATACTGCATGAGCGTCTGCAGGGCGCCAGGCTCGAGCGTGAGCGGCGGGAGTCCGTTCTCCTTCGAAAAATGAGCGAGGTAATGGGCGAGCAACAACGGGATGTCCTCCGTCCGGACGCGAAGCGGCGGCATGAGGATGCGGACCACGTTGAGCCGAAAGAAGAGATCCTCGCGAAACTTGCCGTCCTTGACCATCGCCTCGAGATCGCGGTTGGTCGCCGCAACGAGCCGCACATCGAGCTCCAGCGGCTTGTTGCCGCCCACGCGTTCGATCGTGCGCGACTCGAGGAAGCGCAGGAGCTTCACCTGCGTGCTCGCAGAGATCTCACCGATCTCGTCAAGAAAGAGCGTGCCGCGATCCGCCGACTCAAAGCGCCCGACCCGCCGCTCCGTCGCACCGGTGAAGGCGCCGCGTTCGTGACCGAAGAGCTCGCTCTCGAGCAGGCTCTCGGAAAGCGACGCACAGTGCACGGCGCTGAACGGCGCGCGCGCGCGCGGACTGCCTTGATGAACCGCCTGCGCGATCAACTCCTTGCCCGTGCCCGACTCGCCTTCGATGAGAATGGTGGCACGCGAGGGCGCCACGAGTTTGACGCGGTCGATCACTTCCTGGAGGCGCGCCGAGTTGCCGACGATGCCTTCGAAGTTGAACTTCTCGTCGAGACGTTCGTGCAGCTGCTTCACCTCGACCTCCAGCGTGCGCGTCTTCAGCGCCCGCTGGATCAACACCTCGAGCCGCTCGATGTTCACCGGCTTCGTGAGGAAATCGACCGCCCCGCGCTTCATCGCCTCGACCGCACTCTCGATGTTGCCATAGGCCGTCATCATGAGCACCGCCGGCTTGTTCGGCAGGGTAAGGGCCTTGTCGATGACCTTCAGGCCGGACTTTCCCGGCATGCGCAGGTCCGTGACGATCACGTCGAACTCCTGCACATCCATCAGGTTGAACGCCTCGTCGGCGTTGGCCGCCACGGAAACGTCATAGTTGTCCGCCAAAGCCTCCTGCAGGCCTTCGCGAGTGTGTTTCTCGTCATCCACGATCAGCACGCTGGGGACCATACCCCATGAATCACGCCGACGGCCCGTCCGGGTCAACGGGAAATTTTGGCACAGTGGGGG
>CAYOSX010000008.1:0-14966 GCA_964406745.1 uncultured Opitutus sp. | reverse complement strand
GGCGGGCGAACTTGGCTGCTTCGCGCGAAATTCCTGTCGTTCGCGTGGAACCGATTGCCAGCGCGAAGGACCTGAGTGACGTTCCCGATGCCCGCCATGTCAGCCCGCCCCCGCCTGCGTATAAATCGCTCCACCGCACTCGCCTGTCTGGTTCTCGCACTTTTCGGCGCCGCCTGCACGACCACCCACAGGGTCGAGGTCGACGCGCTCTCCCGCCCCAAGGCCGAGGAGAAGATCTCCTACCGCATCCGCAGTACGAATACGCAGAACCCCGAGGATACGCTTCGTTACCAGGAGGCCGCCCGGTTTGTGAAAACAGCGCTCTCCGGACGCGGCCTCTACGAAGCGCCGAAGGAAGAGCTGGCTGATGTGATCATCGATCTCGATTACGGGATCGGCCCGCCGGAAGTCCGACAGGAGGTCAGGCGCGAACCCGTTTACCAGACGATCCGCGGTCGCGCCTATGTGACGACGATCGTGGTTGGGAAGGACAAGAACGGCAATCCGATCACGCAACGCGTGGTGCACCGGGAGCCGGACCGACAGGAATTCGTGGGTTTTCGCGAGTACCTCGTGACCAACGTCTATTACGAGAAGTACCTGCGCATGTCCGCCCGTGAAAACCGCCGCGACGGCGAAGGCGGCATTCCGCCCGAGGTGTGGACCGTCGCCGTCAGCACCAGCGGGCAGAGCGACGACCTGCGCAAACACCTGCCCGTCCTCGCTGCCGCCACCATCGACCACATCGCAGAAGACACCCGCGGCCGCGTCGACATCAAGCTCAAGGAAGACAGCCCCGACATCGAGTTCGTGAAGAAGGGGATGTAGGGACCCGCTTCACCGCCATTCGTGCCGGGGATACCGGCGCGACAGCTCGGCCTTCACCTTCGGGTACATTTCGCGCCAGAAGGCCGTGAGATCGTCCGTCACCTGGATCGGGCGTTGGTTGGGCGCGAGCACCTCGAACTTCACGGCGACCCGGCCGTGTCCGAGGGTGAACCTGCCTTCCACGCCGAAGAGCTCTTGTATTCGCGCACTCATGACAGGCGGTCCTTCGGGTTCGTAGCGAAGGCGCGCGCGCCGTCCGTTGGCCATCACGAGTCGTTCGGGCAGATAATCGTCGAGCACGGCCAGCTGCTCCGGACGCAACCAGTCGCGCAGCACCGGCATGACCGGCTTGTCCTTCAACTCGCGCGCTCCGCGGCTGCCATAACAAATCTGCTCGATGAGCGTCGCGCGGTCCTCCGGTCTGATCGGAGCCACTTCGAGTTCGGGAAACCACTCCGCGAGGCGGTTGACCCGGATGATCCACTGCTCGACGGCCTCGTTCCACTCTCCGAGCTGGATTCGCCCGGCAAGGACTTCCGCGGCGAGCAACGCCGCCGCATCGCTCGCGGGCGGCTCATCAGCCGTGGGCTTGGCCTCCAGCACGAGATCGCGAAACCTCCGCTCCCGCCGCGCGATGACCCGCCGCGCCGTCGGGTCGTACACCACGCCCACGGCATCCTGATAGTCGTCCGGAAACAACTCGCGCAACCAGGGTTCCTCGATCGCCGTCGCGAGCGAGAGCAGGACAGTGACTTCGCCGCCCCGGCCCTCCACCTCGCTCACCTCGGCCGCCACGAGCAACGGTGCCTTCTGCAACGCGCTCTCCCGGGCGAGCACACCCCGGCGCTGATGAACGAGTTCACACCGGAGCGTGCCGGCATCGAGCCGCTTCGCGAGGTGATCGGAAAACCCCGCGAGCACGCATTTGCGCACCTCGTCGCCGGAGACGTCCCGCGCCGTGGTGTCGAGTCCCTCCCCTTCCGCGATCTCCAGAAACTGGCGGAACAACGCACCCACCTGCCGGGCGCCTTGCGCATGCACGCCGAGGCGCCGGCAGGCATCGACGGCATACCCCTGCCCGGCCGCCCACTCCCACGCCCGCATGAGCAGAAAGAAATCGCTCGCGCGCTCCTCATCCCACGCCGCCTCGCGCGCGTCTTCGATTTCCCGAGAAACTCCGCGCAACAGGAAACTCCGCCCTTGCGTGAGCGCCGCCATCAACGCCACCGGCCGCACACACCCGCGCGTCTCGGCCTCGAGCAACATGCGCGCATATCGCGGGTGCACCGGAAACCGCAGCATGCGCCGTCCCGTCGCCGTGATCGCCGCCGGCGCCTTGCCCGACACCGCCCCGAGGTCCGCGAGGAGGGTCTCGGCCCGCGCGAGGGCCTTGGGCTCAGGGGCCTCGAGCCAGGGAAAGGCGGTCACATCGTCGATGCCGGCCGCCTTGAGCGTCAGCACCACTTCGGAGAGATCAAGCCGCCGCACCTCCGGCAGTTCCTGACGCGCCCGCTGCGCGTGTTCGCGCTCGGTCCAGAGGCGCACGCACACACCTGGCGCCGTGCGACCGGCGCGTCCGGCGCGCTGGTCGGCCGACGCCTGCGAGATCTTCTCGATCAACAGCGTGTTGATGCCGCGATGCGGATCGAAGCGTGCCATGCGCGCGAGGCCGGCATCGATCACCGCAGTGACGCCGTCGATCGTCAGGGATGTTTCCGCCACGTTGGTGGACACGATGATTTTGCGCTGCTCGTACCGCGCCACCGCGCGATCCTGCGCTTCAGGGGGCAGCTCTCCGTGCAGCGGCATGACGAGAAATCCGCGCAGGCCGGGCTCGTTCTGCAACGCCTGCACCGTGCGGTTGATCTCGTAGGCTCCGGGCATGAATACGAGCAGGTCCCCCGTCTTCGCCGCCGCCACGCGCGCGCACTCGCGCGCCGCCACCGACCACACCGGATCCTGCTCGAAGTTCACCGCGCGCGGCAGGTATTCGACCGTCACGGGGAAGCTGCGGCCCTCCGAAACGAGCAGCTCGCACGGCGCGAGGTAGTCGCGGAGAACGCCGGCGTCGAGCGTGGCCGACATGACGACGATCTTCAGGTCGGGCCGCGTCGTTCGCTGGATCTGCAGGGCGCGCGCCAGCGAAATGTCGCCGTACAGGTGGCGTTCGTGGAATTCATCGAAGACGAGCACGTTGATCCCGGGCAGCGCCGGGTCGAAGGCCATCTGCCGCAGGAGGATTCCCTCCGTGACGAACCGGATCCGCGTCGCCTTCGACACGCGGGACTCCATGCGTATTTGATAACCCACGACATCGCCGAGCGGAGAGCCGGCCTCCTCCGCCACGCGGCGGGCCAGCAGCCGCGCGGCCAGCCGGCGCGGCTGCAGCACGACCGCCTGTCCTCCGTCGAGAAACCCGTGCGCCAGCAGCATCTGCGGCAGCTGCGTCGACTTGCCCGAACCCGTGGGTGCCTGGACGATCAACCGCCCATGCGCGCGCAACGCCGCCACGAGGGCGTTCTCGAGTTCGTAGATGGGCAGTTCGCGGGCGGGCATGGTCGCGGCGGAGTGTGCGTGGATTGAGTGGAGCCGCAGGGCCATGGCAAGGGCGCGCGCGGTCGGGATCGGGATTTGACTGCCGTTCGCCGGAACGCAGCGTTTTCGCGAGTCCCCTTCGATAACCCATGTTGCGCGCCCGTTTTGCCTTTCTCGTCCTGAGCGTGATTCTCCCGCACGTTCTGGGTGCGGCGACCTCCCCGCGCCTCGCCACGACAATCACCGCTGTCGAAAGACGTATGCTCGAAAAGGAGGCCCGCCTCGTTTTTGATCTGCTTCAGAACCACCACTATTCCGGAAAGGCCCTGCGTCAGGTTTCCAATCAGGAGCTGATTTCCAACTACCTCGACGAACTCGACCCTGAACGCCGCTTCCTCACCAACGCGGACATCGATTACTTCAATCGGCGGTTCGGCCGATCGTTGAAGAGCGTTTACCTGCTCAAGGGCGACCTGCAGCCCGCCTTCGAAATCTACGACACGTTCTCTGAACGCCTTCACACCCGGCTCGACTGGATCGAGCGGCGTCTGGGCAACCTCTTCGACTACACCCTCGACGAGATCCATCCACCCGAGGACACAGGGTCCTCCCCTTCCACGCTCGAACGCTGGTGGGAGAGCACGCTCAAGAGCCAGGTACTCGATGAACTGCTGGCCGGACGCTCGTCGCCCGACGCACGCGAAGCGGTGGCGGAGTCCTATCGGGAGCTAAGACGGCGTTTTGCCGGATACCGCGCCGCGGATGTGCGCAGTCATTTTCTCGATTCGATCATCCGGGCCTTCGATCCACACAGCGGCTACCTTCCGGCCAACGCCGCACGGGACTTTGAGATTGAGATGGGCGACACGCTGGCCGGCATCGGACTCGACCTGCGAATAATCTCAGGACGCTGCATCGTCGTCGGTCTCGCGCCCGGCGGCCCGGCCGACCTCAGCGCGCTCATCCGTCCGGGCGACCAACTGGTCGCAATGCAGAACGCTTCCGGCGGGCGCATCGATCTCACGGATCGTCCGTTCGACGACATCGTCGACGCCATGCGCGGCGAGGCTGGCTCGGGACTCACGGCCTACTTCGTTCGGACCGGGCACCCGACGGAACTCGCCGTTTCAATGACCCGTGCCAAAGTGATCGATCCTGCGCGTCGCGCCCGGGGCGCAATCAGTCGCGTGCCCACGGAGAACGGTGGTTTTGCCCGCATCGGCTGGATTGATCTCCCCGTGTTTTACGGATCTCCGGACGCAGCCGGCGAGAGCGCGAGCCGCGACGTTGAGGAATTGCTGCGCGCCATGTCCGCCCGCGGCATCGAGGGGGTCGTGCTCGACCTGCGGGAGAATCCTGGAGGTGCCCTCGTGGAAGCGGTGGGCCTCTGCAGTCTGTTCCTCCCCCCCGGGCGCCGTGTGCTCTATGCCGGCATGAGCGGAGGCGAGCCGCAGGAACACGCCACGACCGACCGCGGGTTTCGGTATGACGGCCCGCTGATCGTACTCACGTCGCCTCGCAGCGCGTCTGCCAGCGAGGTGGTGGCCGGCGCCCTTCAGCTGCATCGTCGGGCGATGATCGCAGGATGGGCCGCAACATTCGGCAAGGGCACGGTGCAATCCTACCTGAACCTTGATCAGTTCGCGCAGGACTCCGAGTCCTCCACGTGGGGATCGCTGCGGCTGACAATCGAGCACTACTTCCTCGGCGATGGCCGACCTGTTCAACAGGCAGGGATACCTTCCGACCTCGAATTACCCGCATTCGAGGATCCCGGCTTCGAGCGGGAGGCCGACCTGCCCGCCTCCATGGCGCCGGTCGCCCTCGCCTCCGCGGCCACCCACGATTCCGATGCGCCTCTGGTCGGGGGATGGAACGACACGCTGCTCGCGCACGTGCGGTCCCGCATGACCGCGAACATCGAGACGCTCCCCGAATGGTCGTTGTGGCACGATGAACGGAAGGCCTACAGCGACTACGCGTCGACAACCTCACGGAGCCTGAACCGAGCAACCCGGGAACACGAGCGCGATGCCCATCTCGCCTCGCAAGTGGACGCGGCGCGCCGGCGGCAAACGCTCGCCCGCGCGGTCGCGTACGAAACCGACGTTCTCGAAACGGCCGAGTTGGACAGCCTCGCGACCGCAGTGCGGGAACATGTGCGTTCCCTCGTCGCGAACGGCACGGAGACCCGGGGAGTCGTGGTCGACCACGACTGGTTTGCCATCCGAGACGGCGACGGGCACTGGCGCCGGTTCCACCTCCACCAGATCGCCTTCGAGGGAGCGATTTGGTTCGCAGCCGACCTCGCGGCACAGGTGCGATCATCGGGATACGGTCGCCCGACGAAGGAAGGCCTCTGGCTCGCCTTTCGCGAACTCGCGGAACGAAGGCGCGACGCCCGCGCCGACTTGCGCGATCGCTTGGTTGCAGCCCTCGAACCCGTCTCTCAGGAGGTGGCAGACGAAGCGCTGGCCGTCTTCTTTGCGTCCCTTCTCGAGCATCACCCCCAATGGCTCGATGAACGTCCGTTGCTGGACGTCTCGCTGCGCGAGGCCCTCCGAGCGGCGGCCGCCTGGCACCATCTTGCCTCCGAATTATCCGCGCCCGCCCAAGCCCCTTGACGGTCCCACCCGCGGTCGCAAACTGATGGCCCAAGCCGGCCTGCCATGAGTCAATTCCTCGTCCCCCTCGTCGCCCTCACGCTTACTTTTCCTGCCGCGGTCGCCGCGCAACCTGCGCCCAGCCCGGCTCCCGACGCGGCCCAGACGTCTTCCGAGGAGGGCGCCACGCCTCATTCCGATCCTTCTGAGGACCTGTTCTGGCAAGCGGTCGCAGGCCTGCAAAGCACCCGGCCCGAGGAGCTCGCCGCAGCGCGCCAGGCACTCCAGAACGCCTCGGACCAGGAATTTATCCACGCGCAAACATTGCTGGCCAACTGCCTTGTTTCCGGTTCGTACGGCTTCCCCAAGAACGCTCGAAAGGGCGCGAATCTTTTTCAGCTCGCAGCAGAACGGGGCAACGGGTTCGCGATGGTGAGTCTTGGCCAATGCTACATCACGGGCACCGGCCTGCGACGCAACGAGGGCAAGGCGGAGGAGTGGCTGCAAAAAGCGCTCGCTCCCGAGGCGGACTATTCACGGTTGCAGCCACCCCAGACGCTCGCGACGGCAGGGGGAAGCGAACTTGCCGGTCAACTCGCCAGCGACCCGGTCGCGATGGCGCAAGCGACCGCCCATTTCTTTCTCGGCCAGATCCGGGCAAAGAAAAACGACGCGGCCGCCGCCCACCGCCATTTCGAGGCTGCCGCCCGAGCCGGGGATGGCGGACGCGAAGGGATCCAGCAGGCCGCTGTCCAGGCCGCGTTCAACTACGCCTTCGGGCTCGGCACCGCACGCGATCTCACCAAGGCAAACGACATGCTCGAGCAGAGCAAACGCCTCATCGCCCGCGAGAGCGCCGCCATCATTCACAACAATGTGGCGATCAAGTTGGTCGACGAGTTTGCCGCCGCCGATCTCGAGGAGACGACCCTGAACGAGAGTGAGGCGCTCCAGCAACAGCTCCGCCTGATGATCGCGAACACGCTGGCGGACAAGAAATCAAAGGAGTTCAACCCGGCCGAAGCGGCCAAGTGGTACGAACTCGCTGCGGAGAACGATCAGGCCTGGGCGATGATCGCCCTAGCCTTCCTTCACGCGCGCGGCGACCTCGGACGTCCGGATCCGGAGGCGGCTTTCTCCTGGTTCGAACGCGCCGGCGGCGGCGAGAACCCCAAGCATCTGCTTGCGACGGTCAACCTCGCCCTCTGTCACCTGCACGGCTACGGCACCGCCCGCGATGAAGTTCGTGCGAAGGAAATCTTTTCCGAGTATCGCGACCACCATATCGTCGCCTACCTCGGGACTGAAGGCCGCGCACCCGAAGGCATCCTCGATTATGAACAGTGCCTCAAGCTGCTCGAATCAACGGCCCGCCGGGATCCCCATGGCCAGTACCTCATGGGCCGCCGTTTCGACGAGGCTTGGGAGGGTGAGCGGGATCTGAAAGCGGCGGAACGGTGGCTGAAAAGGGCCGTGAAGGCCGGCCACACGGGAGCGATGGTCCAGCTCGGCGTGCTTTACGAGAATCAGGCCCTCGCCCTCGGTCACAGCCCCGACAAAGCGTTGCACGACGCCGCCAACCTGTACCGGGACGCCGCCGAGGCCGGCAATGCGTATGGACTCGCCAACTACGCCCTGCTCCTTTTCCGCGGGCAGGTCGTCAATCGGAATCTCACGCTCGCCGAGCACTACTACCGCAGGAGCCTGGAGATCGAGCCCAAGAACCCGTTCGCGCACAACAACCTCGGCGCCGTGTACGAGGAACTCGCCTTCACCCAGGGCTCCTCCGACCACCGCCGCGACATGCTGCATCACTACGAGCAGGCCGTCGCCTTGGGCAACGGCCTCGCCGCCCATAATCTCGGACGCCTCCACTACGAAGGAACGCTCATTCCCCAGGACCTGCGCCAGGCTTATCTCTACTTCAGCCAGGCCGTCGACCTTGGTCACACCGCCGCCCATTTTCAACTCGGGCTCATGCACGAGGAAGGCCGGGGCGTTCCCGTCACGCCTTCCGAAGCCGCCTACCACTATCGCATCGCCGCGCTCGAGGGGAACAACGAGGCACTCCGACGCCTCTCGCAATTCTACCTTACCGGCAAGGGCGTCACGATGGACCTCGACCGCGCGGGATTCTGGCTCCAGAGGCTCGCCCAAGCCGGAAGCTCCGGCGGCATGCTCGCCCTCATCGACATCGCCATCACGCAGGAACGCTACGACCAGGCCCTGCGCAGGCTGCGCCAGCTCTCCAGCAGTTCCAATCACCAGCTCGCGGGCTTCGCCTACGACCGGCTCAGCCGCTGCTACCAGCATGGCTTTGGCGTGGAGCGCGACGAGGAGCGCGCCCGCCGCTACTTTGACGAGGCCGTCAAACGGCGCCAACCCGACGCCCTCACCCACCTCGCCCTCCGCCAGATCGCCGAGGGCAAGGTTGAAGTCGCGCTGGCAAATCTGCGCGAAGCCTCCCGCCATTCCCCCGAGGCCGCCTTCTATCTTGGCCAGATGCACTTCTTCGGAACACATGTATCCATAGATCAAACACAGGCGTTTGCCTACATGCGCCTCGCGGCCGCGCGCGGCTACGCGAAGGCCCTCTACTTCCTGGCCGCCACCACCTACAAGCGCGTCGAGGGCGCACCGACACTCGAGGAGGCCCTCCAGCTGGCCGAGCAGGCGGAAAGTCTCGGTATTCACGAAGCAACTACGCTGCGCGAGGAGCTCGAAGCCGGCCGTTTCGCACCGGGCTCAATCGACGAGACGACCGGACGCGCCCGCTCCATTTGACGCCCACCGACTCCGCTCCGCCAAGCCACCGTTGGGTTATTCACCGGTTATTCACCATGCCGTTGCTGGTGAATAAGTTGTGCAGAACAAAATCGTGACTTTCTCGAGCGGATTTCACAACTTCATCGCTGTTCCTTGATAGAACAGCCAGGCGCACGGCGGACTGAAAAATCCGGCGAAAGCGAGGGCTGGGATAATCCCGGGCAACCGGGGAAAGGGCGGTCGAAGCTGGTTCGGCCCTCCCCTCCCACGTGCGAGACATCGCCGGGGCAGGCATATATCACCAGTTCCTCTGGCCGGGGTCGTGCCCGGTCCAGTTTCACGAAAATCAGGAACTGCGAGGTGAGCCGCGAACTAGAAACCGCGCGCAAGCCGAGTCAGGTCCGGAGGGCGTTTCGACCTCCGCACTGATTGTTGTGACCCAGAGGGTCATGGCTGCTACAACAAACACCAGCACGTGACGGCATTCTCCGGCGGGTCAACCCCGCCACAAGGCTTCCCCTCCGGGAAGCGCGCAACGAGAAGGCGGTCGCGGGGGACGAGCGAGTCTGGCAAAGCTCGCAAACGGCCCTGTCCGGGCGGCGCGAAAAACCGCGTCACCCGACTGCAACGCAAAAGCAGCCTGAGAGGTAAGAGGTCAGACCCGTAGCACGGGGCCAACGCCCGGCCAAAAGCCGGGGCCGACCCTGTGGTAACGGTGCCGACACGCGTTTGTTTGCAGGCGCGTCAGCACCCTGTCCGGCGAGCCGCTCTCGGCAGAGAGCGACCGAACCGGGCGAAGAGGCCTCACTCGAAAAACTCCAACCGGCAACGGTCGGAGCGGTCCCGCCATGAGACCGAAACCCGCGCATGCCGTGCGGAGTGGCGTCGGGGAGTCTGCGGCCCGCGAAAGCGAGAGCGCCAAACGCAGGCACTTGGGAAAGAGAGCGTGGCGAACTCCAACCCCCAAATTTGGCCCGTGGTGCCCTCCGCACCGCGGGCCATTTTGTTTTTACAGGAAGGGACTTGAAGGAGCGGCGACACTCCTGTCGCCGAGGTTTGAGTGCCGGACGGCGTTGCGCGTTGCCGTCCCGCGCACAGGTTCGGCGACAAGACCTCCAAAGGCGGTTAAAAGTGTCGCAGCTCCTTCCAAACCTACACCGTTACTTCCTGCCGGGCCTTCTCCGCGAGGGGCGTCGAAATGTACCGCTCGCCGAAGCTGCAGCCGACGGTGACGATGGTCTTGCCGGCAAACTCCGGCCGCTGCGCCACCTGCATCGCCGCCCAGACGTTCGCGCCGGTGGAAATGCCTCCGAGAATGCCCTCCATCACCGCCAGCTGACGCGCCGTCTCCATCGCATCGTCGTCCGACACCGTGACGATCTCGTCGATGATGGCTGTGTTGCAATTCTTGGGCACAAATCCCGCCCCGATCCCCTGGATGCGATGGCGTCCGGGCTTGCCGCCCGACAACACCGGCGACGCCGCCGGCTCAACCGCAATGCTGCGGATGGCCTTGCGGCTCTTGATCACTTCCGAAACGCCCGTGATCGTCCCGCCGGTGCCGACGCCGGCCACGAACACGTCGATTCCACCTTGCGTCGCGTTCCAGATTTCCTCGGCCGTCGTGCGCCGATGGATCTCCGGGTTCGCCGGATTCTCGAACTGCTGCGGCATGAAGCCGCGATCGCCGTGCAGCGACAGAAGATCGTCCGCCTTCCGGATTGCGCCCGGCATGCCTTCCGCGCCCGGCGTGAGCACGATCTCCGCCCCAAGCATGCGGAGGAGCACGCGTCGTTCGAGCGACATGGTCTCGGGCATCGTCAACATGAGCCGGTACCCGCGCGCCGCGCAGACAAAGGCGAGGGCAATGCCGGTGTTGCCCGACGTCGGCTCGATCACGACGGTGCCGGACTTGATGCGCCCCTCCTTCTCGGCCGCGTCGATCATCGCCATGCCGATGCGGTCCTTGACGCTGCCAAGCGGGTTAAAGAACTCCGCCTTCAGGAGAATCGTGGCGGGAAGGCCGGCGACGAGACGGTTGAGCTTGATCATCGGCGTGTTGCCGACGGTCGCGACCACGTTGGGATAGACGGAAGAGTCCATGCGAGCCGTCGATGTAGCCGGGGCGGCACCCCCGAAGCAAGATCGCGCCGGACGCAGTTCGCTTACAATTCGCCGAGCATCTTCCGGGCGAGCGTCATCCCCGAGATCGCCGCTCCCTCGACCCGCGGACCGCCGAAGGCGTCGCCACAAAGGCCGAGGCCGAGGTCGGGCCACCAGACACAGGTTTCCGGATGCGTGGTCTTCGGCTCGCTGTAACGCCAGCGATGCAGCGTCGTCGACACGACCGACGACTCGTCAACCCATGGCGCCGCCGCGGGCAACAGGCGCTCGACCACATCCGCCACCTCAAGCGCATAATGCTCGCGGGAAAATTCGGCATTTGCATGCAACGTCACCGCGGCCGGCACGCCAGGTGAAATCCCTTTTCGCACGTTGTCGGCAATCCACCGCAACGGACCTTCCTTGAGCGCCACGCCTTCCGGTGGCACGCGACTGGGACCGGACAACTCGACCAGCAACGCCAGACAGGGATGGTAATCGATCCCGGAGAGAACCTCTGCCGCACCCGGAGGCAGCGTGGTTCCTCCCGCCGCCAGCAGCGCCAGCGTCTGCGGCACCGGCGCGCTGACGACCACGTGCTCCGCCCGCAACGGCTCCCTGCCCTCAAGCTCGATTCGCCACAAGCGTTCGGTCGTTCGCACCAACGCCGTCACTTTGTGCTCTCGTCGAACCTCGACGCCTTCCGCCAAGGCCTTCGCCACCCCCGTCATGCCCGGGCGGCCCGTGAAGCGCCCCTCCGGAGCCAAAGGCCAGGGCTCCACCACCCCGCTCGCGCGCCAGGCATCCACCCAGGCCGCAAACGCACCGTCGCGCACCGTGAAATATTGCGCGCCCTGATCGAACACGGCCATACCGACGCGTTTCGTCGCCAGCCGTCCGCCCACGCCGCGACTCTTTTCGAGCACGATCACCTCGCGCCCGCGCGCCGCCAGTTGGCGCGCCACAAGCAGCCCGGAGATCCCGGCGCCCACAATCACGATCGGCGCCGTCACGCGTCGCTTCCTTCCCCGGTCCGGCCGAGCACATGCGCAAGCGCACGCTGCAGGTCCGGATAACGAAAGCGATGGCCCAGCGCCTGCAGCCGCGCCGGGCGCACCCGGCTGTCGGCGAGCAGCGTCTC
The DNA here is from genome assembly GCA_964406745.1 of uncultured Opitutus sp. Classification (GTDB taxonomy): domain Bacteria; phylum Verrucomicrobiota; class Verrucomicrobiia; order Opitutales; family Opitutaceae; genus CAMAXB01. The sequence continues at coordinate 2,990 of CAYOSX010000008.1, read as the reverse complement.
GTTGGCGAGATCACCAAACACCAGACGCAACATCGCCGCCGGCACCGGGAAAACTGTCGGACGATGCAGCACGCGGCCCAGCGTCTTCGTGAACACGGCGTTGCTGCACGGCTCCGGGGCAACGGCGTTGATCGGACCATGGCAACGATCGTCGCGCAGCGCGCGATGGATCACGCCGAGCAGATCGTCGAGGGCGATCCAGCTCATGCCCTGCCGCCCGGACCCCAAGCGTCCTCCCACGCCCGCGACAAACGGTGGCAGCATGCGCGCCAGCGCGCCACCGGCCGGTGTGAGCACGACACCCGTGCGCAGCCAGACCGTGCGGACGCCCGCCTGCAACGCCGGCGCCGCCGCTTCCTCCCACGCCCGGCAGACGTCGGCGAGGAAACCTTTGCCCGCCGCCGAATCTTCGTCGGCGATGCCAGCATGGGTGTCGCCGTAAAACCCCACCGCGGATGCGCTCACGAGCACGCGGGGCGGTTGCGGCAAGGCGCAGAGTGCGCGCACCAGCGTACGAGTGCCGTCCACGCGGCTGCGGAGAATGACCTCGCGTCGTTCCTTGCTCCACCTCTGATCCGCAATCCCCGCGCCGGCCAGATGCACCACCGCGTCGATCCGTCCGGCCTTCGTCAGATCAAGTTCCCCTCGCGCGGGATCCCAGCTGACTTCGTCCTGCCCGCGCGCCTCGCCACGCACGAGCTTGATCACGGTGTGACCCTGCGTGGTCAGGAGAGGCTCGAGGGCCGACCCCACCAGGCCGCTCGCCCCGCTCACCAGCACGCGCATCGGCGAAGTTGGCGGAAGCAGCGCGGACTCTTCAAGATCGTCCTTGGTCACCTCATGTCTGTACGCAAACAAGCGGGAAAGTTTCCGTTGCACATAGCCCGCGCCCAACGCCCCCAACGGCCCGAACGGCAACGCGTACGTGATCGTGTCGCGCAACGTGCTCCCATCACCGTCTTCCGCCACGACGAGGTGCTCGTGGTGCCACGAGGCAAAGGGGCCGCTCAGCTGCACGTCGCAGAACCTCACGCCCTGCTCGTAGTCGCGGTGCTCCACTTCCCAACGGGTCCAGAAGGGCCCTGCCTTGGCCCGCAACGCCACCCGCGCGCCGTCACGCACTCCTCCGCTCGCCCGCTCGATCTCGACCCGTTCCCACGGCGGCTGCAGGCGGGCGAACGCTCCCGGCTGCTCGTGCCAGGCGAACACCTCAGCGGACGGGCGGGCAATGCGGACAGAGCGTTGGAAGGTGTGGCTCACGTGTGTGGAACGGCGGACAGACGCCTCCGGATGCAGTCAACGGGCGCCCGGCGATCTTCCTACTCTACCCCGCCGCAGCTCGACCGCCATCTCCAATACCGAGTCCCCTCGTTTTCCCGCTGGTGGGAGGATTGCCGCCGTTCCGCCGGATCTCCTGCGCTCGCGCGCGGATCGCGTCGCGTTCCGCAGGCTTGAGCCGGGCGAGATTCTTCACTTGCAGCGCCATGCGCTGGTTGGCGGCGAGCGCTCGTTCGTGGCGAAGGAGGAAATCCCAATAGAGCGTCGTGAATGGACACGCCCCCTCGCCCGTCGCCTTCGCCGGGTCGAACCGGCAGCCCGCGCAGTAGTTGCTCATGCGCTGGATGTATTTGCCGGTCGCGACATACGGCTTCGACGCCATCACTCCGCCGTCGGCGTACTGCGACATGCCGAGCGTGTTGGGCAACTCCACCCACTCCACGGCATCGACGTACACGGCGGGGTACCACGCATGCACCTCCCGCGGGACCACTCCGAGCATCAACGTGTAGAGCCCCGTCACCATCAGGCGTTGGATGTGATGCGCGTATCCATAACGCAACGTCTGCCCGAGGCTGTCGCGCAGGCAGGCCATCTCCGTCTCGCCCGTCCAGTAAAACGCGGGCAACGGCTCACTCGCGCCGAGCGCGTTGCGTCCAACATACTCCGGCATAAAGCGCCAATACACGCCGCGCACGTACTCGCGCCAGCCGAGGATCTGCCGGATGAAGCCTTCCGCACTCGCCAAAGGCACCGCTCCTTCGCGCCACGCCTTCACCGCGGCCCCCACGACCTCCCGCGGATCGAGCAGTTTCAGGTTCAAGGCCGCCGACAGGCGCGAATGGTACAGCCACGGCTCGTTCGTCCACATCGCGTCCTGATAGCGTCCAAAGTCGGCCAGACGATGGGCCACAAAATCGTCGAGCGCCCGCCGCGCGTCCGCCGGTGTCACCGGCCAGTCGAACGACCCGAGGTCTCCGGGGTGCGACGCGAACCGTTTCTCCACCAACGCCAGAACTTCGCGCGTGATCGCGTCTGGCGAAAAACGCACCGGCGCAGGCACCGCACCCGGACCGGCTTTGCCGAATGCCCCCCGGTTGTCGTGATCAAAATTCCACTGACCGCCCTCGGGCTCGCCCTGCCCGTCGACGAGAATCCGGTGACGCCTCCGCAGTTCCCGGTAATAGAACTCCTGCCGCAATTGTTTCCGCCCGAGGGCGTGCTGCCGGAAATCGTCGCGCGTCGCAAAAAAATGCCGGTCCGTGCGCACGTCGAGGGGAACGCCGAGCTCCTCCGCCGCAGTCTCGATTGCCGTTGCGACGCGATGGTCTCCGGCCTCCGTCATCACGAGCCCTTTCGGCTTCAAACGACGCACGGCACGCGCAAGTTCGCCGGCGAGCGTTCCCGTGTTCTTCGCCTCATCGAGCTTGGTGTAATGCACGGCCGACCCGTCGCGCTCCAGCGCCGCGCGAAAATGCCGCATGGCCGACAGGAACACGGCAATGCGTGGCTTCGACGACCACACGTGGGTCGACTCCTCCGCAACCTCCGCCATCCAGACGGCATCCTGCCGCGCATCGAACCCATCAAAGGCCGCCGCCTTCGGGTCGAGTTGATCGCCCAGCACCAGCACGAGGTTCCGCATCGTCAGTCCTCTCCGTCGGTCACCTTTGCTCCGCGCAGCTGCTTGAACGCCGCAAGCGCCCCGGCCC
>CAYOSX010000007.1:13929-44282 GCA_964406745.1 uncultured Opitutus sp. | reverse complement strand
TGCCATCCGAAGCCCAACGGGCGAAGGATGGCGGAGAGGGAGGGATTCGAACCCTCGGTAGGTTGCCCTACACACGCTTTCCAAGCGTGCGCATTAGACCACTCTGCCACCTCTCCAGGTGGACCCCCGAACCTTGCGGAACAAGGTGCGGCGACCGACGAAAGGTGAGCAGATAAGGCCACCGGGCCGGTCACGGTCAACGGCAATTTACTTCCGCGATCGCCAAGGCGTTTTCACGCATAGGCCCTTCGGAGACCGAGGGTGCCTTGCCCTCATCGAATTTTGAGCTGGCGTACTCGCGACAGTCTCGAGGCGAGGTGAAATCTTCTGCCTTACCCTGCCTCCTGCAACCGAATGCGCAGCTCTCCTCCTCCGTCCTTGCACCCAGATCGCCGGAGGATCATCACCGATGGAAACCCACCCCTTACCCTGTGAAAACGCTGCTCCGTCTGGTTTTGGCGTCAATTCTCACGGCCTGCCTTGCTGCCGAAGAGGCCAAGCGCACGCCGCCCAAGCCGCTCGAAGGCCCCAAGCCGGTCTATCCCGCTGAACTCGAGGACACCGGCCGGGACGGTTCCGCCGTGATCAGCCTCACGGTCGAGGCCGATGGCACGGTGGCCAATGCGACCCTCAAGTCCGCCGACGACCCCGCCTTCGGCACCATGGCGCTGACTTCGATTCAGGAATGGCGTTTCGAGCCCGCGCAGGAGAACGGCCGCGCCATTGCCATGAAGATCGACGTGCCGTTCAAGTTCGCCGCCCCTCCGAGCCAGAAGGTGAACGCCATGCTCAAGCGAAAGGTGTTTCTCGCAATCGAGGAGCCCCTGGTTCCCCAGAAGGAATTGAGCAAACGTCTTAAGGCGGTGAAGAAGCTTGAACCCAAGTACCCGCCCGCGCTGATGCGTTCCCGGGTCGAGGAGAAGGTCGCGGTCACCTTTGTGGTCTCGCCCGAGGGCACCACGCATAATCCCGAAATTCTTGGCAGTCCGCGACGCGAGTTCGTCCTGGCCGCTCTGGTCGCCATCGCCAACGCCCGCTACGAGCCGCCGGTCAAAGCCGGCAAGCCCGTGTACGCCTTGGTTTCGACCGAACTTCGTTTCACGCCGCCCGCGCCTCGTAGCGGTGGTGGCGGTGGCGGTGGTGGTGGCGGTGGTGGCGGTGGTGGTGGTGGCGGTGGCGGTGGCGGTGGCGGGGGAGACGGTGGAGGCGATCTCTAGCCCGACTCCTTCGCGAGCCAGACGCCGCGTCAGGTAACGAAACGGCAGGAGCGGCTTGCCCCACTCCCACCCTTCAGCCGGCAAATACCTTCTGGAGCGCAGCGTGGCACATTGCCATTTCGTCTGGCAGGCCGATGGAGATACGGCACCAATCCAAGGCGGGCGGAAACGCACGGCCCACGAGCACGTTCTCAGCAGCCATCTTTTGCTGAAACAGCGTCACCGGCATCCCGGTGTGCACGAAGACAAAGTTGCCCTGGGGTTCGGCATACTTTCGGCCGAGCTGTTGGAACAACGCACAGAGTTTGTCGCGCTCGGCTTTCACCTTCGCGCGCGTTTCAGTGACATAGGCGTCGTCCTCGAGGCTGCCGATCGCCGCCGCCACCGCGAGCACGCCGAGATGATTCGAGTTGACCGTGGAAGCGCCACGCGCGTCCTCGGCCGGCATCAGCCCGTATCCCATGCGAATGCCGGCCATGCCGTACATCTTTGAAAACGTGCGGGCCACGACCACGTTGTGCCCGGCCGCCACCAGCGGCGCCATGGTGCTGCCTTCAAAGTCGTCGGCCAGTTCAAGGTAGGCCTCGTCGACAAACACGGGGCACCGCTTCGATGCTTCGAGGGCGAAGGCCTTCAAGGCGGCGGCAGGTACCACCGTGCTCGTCGGGTTGTTCGGATTGCAGATGTAGACGCACTTCGTCGCCGGTCCGATCTTCGCCGCCATGGCGTCGAGATCGTGCACCAGGTTCGCGTCGGTCGGCACCACGACGATCTTCGATCCCAACTGCGCCATCGACTCGGTGAACTTGAGGTAGCCCGGAAGGGCGGCGACCACTTCGCCCGGACCGGACTTGCGCGTAATCCACGTCGCGTAGTCGGAGAGCACTTCGCTGGAACCGTTCCCGAGGAGAACCTGACCCGGCTCGACGCCGTTCCTGGCGGCGATCAACTCGATCAGCCGGCGCACGTCCGCGGCCGCGGGATAGCGCGCCGCGTTTTCCACCTGTTGCATGATGGCCATCGTGGCCATGGCCGACGGTCCGTAGGGATTCTCGTTCCCGGAGATCTTCGCCGGGCCGGCGGAGACGGCGGAACGATCCACCTCGTGCTGTGCGCGCACGCGCGGCGAGCCGCCAAGGGCAAGACCCGCCGCGGCAAGTCCGGTGGCTTTCAACCATGAGCGACGATCGAGAGGCAGGGAGGCAGCGTCGGAAGAGGGAGAGGATGACATGATGATAGGCGGCGTGGCCTTGCCTCATCCACCAGCACTCCCCGTGCCCCGCCAGCCGTACATCGGCGCGCAGAAATAATCTTCACGCCTGCCTTCGCCTTGGGCCAAAAAAAAGGGGCGACCGAAGTCGCCCCTTGAAAACATACGCACCGTCCTGATCAGGTGCCGGCGAGCACCGCCGACTTGATCTCCGGAATGACGTACGGACCGCGACCCACACGCCTGCGCAGGATGTGGTTGTTGGCGGCCTGCACGATGGTGGACTCGGTGCCCTTGAACATCTCCTTGGTGGTGTCGATCTGGAGCAGCGGCCCGAGGGTGATCTTCGCGGTGGCGAGATCGACCTCGTTGGCTTGGAGATGCTCCGACATGCGGCCGAAGGCCTCTTTCGCGAGCTCGCTCGAACGCACAGCCTCAGCGACCTCGGCGTTCGACTTGTCCGCACCGACGAGGTACGAGAGGTTACCGAGGTGGCAGAGGGCGGAAGAGTAGTGGCATTCCTCGACGGGAGCGTTGACCACCTTGCGATCGCGGACCGCCTGCACCCAGTTCTTGCGATGATCGCCATTGCCTCCTGCGTTGAGGCGCTGGATCGGCTTGCTGTCGTTGTCGTAGATCGCGGCGGTGCCGTTTTCGGCAACGGCTACATAGCCGCCCTCGCACTGCACAATCACGCCGATGCGCGCGCCACGATAGGCATCCATCGCGTTCATACCGGCCTTCATCGGGAGACCACGCACCTCGAAGATGAGCGGCGCCTTCTCGTAACCGAAGACCGAGATCTGCGTGTTGGGTGTCTCGGCATCATCCTTGTAACCAAAGCGACCGCCGAGGCTGAACACCGAAGACGGGAGACCGGGCTCGCCCAGGAACCAGCGGGCGACATCCATTTGGTGGATACCCTGGTTGGTCATGTCACCGCCACCGTAATTCCAGATCCAGTGCCAGTCGTAGTGAACCGGACCGCGCTTGGGATTGTTGCGCCGGGAAGGCACAAGGGCCGCGGGGCCCGTCCATTGATCGTAATCGATGCTTGCAGGAATCGTTTGCGGACCCGTGGTGAGGCCGATGCTTGGGCGCGCCTTGTAGCAAAGGCCGCGGGCGTACTGGATCTTGCCGAGCTTGCCGGCGCGCACGTAGGCGAGCGCCTCCATGATATCGCGCGAGGAGCGGTTTTGCGTGCCGGCGTAGACGATGTTCTTCGTGGAATTGCGCGCGGCTTCGACTGCCTGGCGACCTTCCCACACGTTGTGCGAGAGGGGCTTTTCCACATAGACATCCTTGCCCGCCTGCAGACCCCAGATCGTCTGGAGTGAATGCTGGTGATTGGGCGTTGCGAGCACGACAGCGTCGATGTCGGAGGACTCGAGCAGCTTGCGGTAATCCGTGTAGGTGCGCGGCTTGAGACCCTTTGCTTCGCACTCCTGCAGACGCTTGCCGAGCACTTCCTGATCGACGTCGCAAATGGCGACGAGGCGGGTGCCGGGCATGTCGTAATAGGTGCGGATGTGACCGGCGCCCTGGCCGTTGATGCCAACGACGGCGATACGAATGTCGCCCGCAGCACTGCCGGAGGCCGCCACGGCCGGAGCATTTTGGCCGAAGACGCGACTGCGACCGGCAAGAAGGAGGGCGCTGCCTCCGACGAACGAAGACTTGAGGAACTGCTTTCGACTCCAGGTATTCATAGAGGGGGTGAGGATTAGGGTGGAAACAAAGCGGGTTTTCGAACCGCCGAAAAGCTACGTTAAACAATGACTAAATACGTTAACGCCGGGCGATCCAGCCATCGAGGTCATTTTAGGATGGAAATTCCGTTAACGTTAATGATGCAAAAGCGCTTCTACTATCGCAGGCGGGTGGCTTCGGATCGGTTCCTGTTCGAGGACCCCTTCCACTCGAATGCACCCAAATCGGGCGCCCGTCCCAAGAAAGGGCGGCCCACGTCCGTGCCGCGATCGATGGCGGCACTGCCGGGCACAAGGTGCAGGAAATCGACGTCCGGCAGATCGCCATTGGCCTGGCGAGGCCGGACGAGCTCGGATTCGTCGAGGCTGACGAAGTCCGCCGCCGTGATGGTCACGGGCAGCGTGAAGTAATTGCCTTCGACGTCGCTTGCGGCGGCATCAAGTTCGGCCACCTCCTGACCACCGGCAAAACCGAGGAGATTGCGCAAAACATGATTCCGGCCAGGGATGACCGTGGCGTTGTCGGAGCGGCTGCGTCCGCGGAGATTAAAGTTCACCCGATTGCGATAGGAGGTGTTGTTGTGCCACGTGATTCCATCGGTGTGGTGATTGGCGTAGAAGCCATTGGCCTTGTTAACCACGGCCACGCTGCCCACCACGACGTGACGCGGAATCGGATCGGGCAGGCGCTCGACCGGAGTGCCGGCATGCCCGCCCGCCTTGAATCCCGTGCCATCGCCCAACTCGACGAATTCGGGCGAGTATCCGTTGTAGAAGGCCCAGCAGTTCTCGATGGTAGCCACCTCGGCGGAGTTGATGAAATCGAACCCGTCGTCGCTATTGAACCAGGCGCGGCAGCCACGGAACACGTTGCCCACGCTCCCCTGCCGTCCGTGGTACCCAAAGCCGTCGACGTTGCCCCCGCGTCCGTTGCCCGACACCGGATCGTGATTCCGATAGGCATCGCAATTGAGCACAAGGTTGTGCGCCGCCCCGCCGCCAATCCAGAGCCCGATCCCCATGCCATCGCGCATGGTCAGCCGCTCAAGCACGTTGTGGCTGCCCTGCACGTCGAAGCAGATGGACTGGGTGTGGGTCTTGATGGTGACCTGCACGCCGGTCACTTCGAGACCGCGCACGTGGAGCCAGGATCCGTCGATGCGAAACGCCGTCACGCGCCGCCCCTCGGGTTTCACCTCGGAGAAATCGAAGATCGGCCGCTCGTCCTCGTAGGCATGATAGCGGATCGGCCGGTCCGGCTCGCCGCTCTTGTTGAGCCACGTCACGTAGGCATACGGGCCTTCGTGTTTCACGATTTGCGTCTCGCGCATCCGGTACGTGCCGCCGCGCACAAACACCGTGTCGCCCGCCAAGGCGGCATCCTGCGCCCGCTGCATGCTCGCGAAGGGTGCGTCCAACGTGCCCGCCGCCTGGTCGTTGCCGGAGGGCGACACGAAGTACGTGGCGGCGTGCAGACCGGGGAGGACGAGCAGCAACACCAACGTGGGGAGCACGCGGAGGCCGACGCCAGCGTGGAAACGCGAGGCCATCATGGGTGGGAGCAGGGTTGTGGGGTGGATGCGCGGACTAGCACGGCACGAAAGCGAAACCGTCAGACCGCAGTCATCGTTCAACGTCACGAGGCGCGCAATGCCCGCGGCGACGGACAGTCCACGCCGCCCCTCGAAACCACGCCCGTCGAGGGGCGCCGGAGGGCGCACCCTCCCGTAGCTACCTTCCCGACGGCGAGGCGTTCTTCCCGCGAAGCACCTCGTGAAGCGTGGTGAGCATGGCCTCCGCCGCGTAGGGCTTGGGAATGTAGCCCTGCATGGACACACCTTCAGCATTCGCCACCTCGGCGTGGGAGCTGAGGCCGCTGGAGCCGATGATCTTCAAGCGGGGCTCCAAGGCCCGGAGGGCCGCGATCGTCGCCGGGCCGTCCATGACCGGCATGGCCATGTCGGTGAGCACGACGTCGATCTCTGATCGCCGTGCGGCAAAATGCGCCACCGCCTCGGCACCGTCGGATGCAAGGATCACCTTGTAGTTGAACCGCTCGAGAATCTTCTTTCCGACCTCCCGGATTGTCGCCTCGTCGTCGACCAGCAGCACCGTCTCCCCCTGCCCGCGCGGTAATCCTGGTGCGGATACAGGCACCTCCTCCGCATCAACCGGGGCGACAATCGCCGGCAGGTGCACCTTGAAACGCGCCCCCTGCCCCGGCTCGCTGTAGAGCGTGATGAACCCGCCTTGGCTGCGCACGATGGTCAGGACGGTTGAAAGGCCGAGACCCGTGCCTTTGCCGATCTCCTTTGTCGTGAAGAAGGGCTCAAAAATGCGGTCCTGAATCTCGCGCGGGATGCCGCTGCCATTATCTTCGACTTTCAACACCACGTAGCGGCCGGGCTTCGCCTGGGGATGCAGCGTCGCGTAGACCTCGTCGATGGTGGCGTTGGCCAGGGCAAGGCTCAGGCGCCCTCCCTTGGGCATGGCGTCCCGGGCGTTGACGCACAGGTTCATCAACACCTGGTGCAGCTGCGTCGGGTCGGCGTTGACAGGCCAGAGGTCCGACGGGGTCGTCAGCTCAAAGACGATGTTCTTCGGAAACGTGTCGTGCACGATGCGCTCGATGTCGCGCGCGAGCAGTGCGGCATTCACGGCGGCGGGTCGTCCCTCGACGCCGCGGGCAAAGGACAGCACCTGCCTGATGAGATCGGCGCCGCGCTGCGCGCTGCCTTCGATACGGGAGAGGATCTGGAGGCGGGACTCCTCCTCCTCCCCGGACCTAAGCAGCCCGATCGCGAGCAGGATCGGCGCGAGCACATTGTTCAAGTCGTGCGCGATGCCGCCCGCCAGCGTGCCGATGCTCTCCATGCGTTGCGAACGCAACAGGTGCTGCTCCATGCGCTTCCGCTCGCTGATGTCGCGAAAGCTCATGACGCCGCCCGTGATCGTGCCGGTGGAATCACGCACGGGGGAACACACATACTCGGCCGGGAAACGGCTGCCATCCTTGCGCAGAAAGCTCTCGTCCTCCACCCGGCGCACCTCGCCGTCGCGCAGGGTGCGGTGCATTGGCGAATCACCGGGATCCCCCGGCCGATCGTCACCCGCGGCACGCAGGAGCAACTCGTGAAGCGGCCGTCCGATCATCTCGCCGTCCGCACGACCAAGCAGGGCGAGCGCCACCCGGTTCTCAAAGACGACGCAACCTTTTGTATCCAACCCCAAAATACCTTCTCCAACGGAATCGAGGATCAGCTTCTGCTGGCGCTGGGACGAGCGCAGGTTGTTGATCGCAGCCTGGCGCCCGACCTCGGCCGCAGCTCGGGCGGCAAAGATCTGCAAGGCGGAAAGCGCCAGTTCGGGGTGTTCCACACGCCCGCGATAAAAGACGGAGGCAAGTCCCATGACGCTGCCCTGCTGATCGTGCAAGGGGGCCCCAACATAGGCTTCCAGCCCGTGTTCGAAAAGCATCCGATCCCGGGGAAACCGTTCCCGAAGTCCCGAGGGGAAAACCTGCCCAACGCCGGCGACAACCTGTTCGCATGGCGTACCCGCCACGTCGTAACACACGTCCTCCACCCGACGTGCATCCAGGACAAACGTACGCGTCTGCAGGCGCCCGGGATGGGCCGGGTCCAGAAGGGCAAGCGCACCGCCGGCCGCCCCCAGCACCTCAACCATCTGGTGCGTGAGCTCCTCGAGGAAACCCTCGGTGATCGGCAGCGAGACGGCCTTGGCCACCCTCAGCATTACATGCTCGGTGCGGGTCTGGTCGGTCACATCGCGGGTAACGCTCAGGACACTGGAGATCATGCCGTCGGCTTCGCGCAGGGGCGTTGAGTGCGTCTCCATCCAACGCTCGGACCCCTTCAAGCCATGGAGCCGGAAACGCATCTGCCCGGTCGCACCGCGACTGGCGCGCCCATGCAGTTCGAGGAACGCGGCCCGATCGTCTGGATGCACCAGCTTCAGCACCGGCTTGCCAATCACGTCGCGCCGCCGCTGTGCCTCGACAAGGCGCAGTCCCGCCGGGTTCATGTCGACGATGCGTCCCTCCAGGTCGACGATCTTCACACACTCGGGCTCATGTTCGACGATCGCGCGCAGACGGGCCTCGCTACGCGCCCGGGCGCATTGCGTGAGCATGAGGGCGACGAGGTTGGCGACCGAAATGGCGAAGCTTCGTTCGGCCTGGGTCCACACGCGCCGCGCTCCAACGTGTTCACAACACAAGACACCATCAAGCACACCCGCCACCAGAACGGGAACGTCTAGCATCGAGGCAATCCCAATGGGCTCGAGATAGCCGGCCGCGAGTTCCCGCGTACGCGGATCGTGGCGCGCGTCGTCCGCCGCGATGACCTCGTTCTCGGCCATCGCGCGAAAATATGCCGGGATCGTGTCCGCGTGAAGCACCGCCCCGGCGGTGTGCGACCCCGTGGAGACTGCGTACAGGTCCTGGCACACGATCGCCGCCCGTTCCTTGTCGAAACGCCAGATGCTCACTCGATCGATCTCCAAGGCGCGCGCCACGGTTTCCGTGACCAGGCGCACAGCGCCTTTCTCGTCACCGGCCACGCCGAGTCCGCTGCGGGTCAAGGCCATCAATGCGGCATAATGGCGGGAGTTTTCAGGTCCGGCGACCAATGTGGGTTCAGCGCTCATTATGCGAACTGCAGGCAGCAAAGACGACCCCTTCGTCCGCGCGAAGCCAAAAGTCCTCCGAACGGCTGCAAATATCAGATTATTCAACATACGTTCTCGACAAAGGAGCCGACAACTCTTTTTTCCTCACTCCACGAGTTGCTTAATTCTGTCAGTCGCTCCAGACTGGCACTGTTCGATGCAAGGTCAGATGCACGGTCGAGATCGTGCTTTGAGTCACGCAGAGAAAAGTCCGTTACTGAGTCAGAGATCGCCGTTCGTCGGCGAAGTCAGGAAGTCAGGATTCGGTTTTGGTCAGCGTCGTTCCCGCGCTTCCGCACCTGTGCCGGAGCGCCTCACGTCAGCGCAATCTGCGCGGCGGGATGCCACGAGGACTTGACGGCGGCTCCGCGGCCCCAAGGGCCGGTTGCCTCGCGTCAGGCCGGTCGGCCTTCCGCCCGCCCAACCCAAACGCCTCCCATGAACATCCGCCATCTTATCCAGCAACGCTCACAGCTGCTCAAGCAGACCCGCCTGGCCAACGTCGCCTTCGCCTACGAGCGACTGGGCGAGTTCGGCCGTCGCATTGCCCGCGCGAACCTGCGCGGCAGCGTCACCGTGCAGCCGGCTGATCCCTCCATCGACCGCCTTTGGCCGGAGATCAGCTCGGACCAGATCAGCGCCGCGGTCCTCACCGAGCATTTCCTCGACAGCGATATTGCGGAGCTGGCCGATCTGCTCGCCTTTGTTTGCGAGGACCAGCAGCCGACCGCGCACACGTTCGCCATCGAATGCCTTGCAGACGAAGTCGGCCCCGCGCTGCTGGCCGAGCTGCGCCAGGCCGGGGTGGCAGTGGATGGCCACCCTTCCTCGCCTGAGGACTCACGGCGCGGGTCGACCTGAGGCGGAACGATTCAATTGAACCACGAATAGACGCGAAGGCGATCCGTGCCGCCGTCCGCGACCCGCGCAGGTCACCGATCGGTGAACGAGAAGACTGCGCGTCTGCGGGCGTGTGCCTGCTCCGAAATTCGCTCCGATTGGCGTCAATTCGCGGTTTCCCCCTGCACGGAAACTCCTTAGTCAGCGCAGCATCTCAGCAAGGGTCGGCGCCATGGCGTCGGCCCAAAGCTGATAACCCTTCGCGCTCAGGTGGAGCTGGTCAGGCATGACGTCCGCCGGGATGGTGCCGTCCGCCGCAAGAAAGGCCGGTCCCACATCGAGGAAGCGCACGGTTTTCCCGTCGTCGAGCCTGGCCAGCTCCGCGTTCACGCCCCGGATCACTGCCATGCGTTGTTCCCAAGGCTCGGCCCGCCCATCACGCATGGTCCGCGGCCCGCGCGGGAAGATCGCCAGCAGCAGGACCTTGGTCTCCGGAAGTTTCTCCTTGATCGCCGCGACGATGCGGCGGTTGGCCTCGGCGATTTGCTCCGCCGAATGGGCACCGGAGTTGTTGGTCCCAATCATCAGCACGACCACTTTCGGCGCAATGTCGTCCAGTTCGCCATTCGCGATGCGCCAAAGCACATGCTGGGTTTGGTCGCCGCCGATGCCGAAATTGGCCGGCGCATGCGCACCAAAGTGCTTCTCCCAAATTGCCGGCACGTTCTTCCATCCTTCCGTGATGGAATCGCCGAGAAAGAGCAGACCGACGGGCCCGGACTTGGCGCGAGCGAGAAACGATTCGTGCTTCTGAAAGAACGCCGCGTTGTTGGCCTTCGGCGCTGGAATCGTGGGATCGACCGGAGGCGTCTGCGCGAAAAGCGTCGCGACCAGGCCGGAGAGCAAAACGAGGGAAACGAGGATGCGTGGGAGTTTCATGGGGTGGAGTGAGACGCGTGGCATATCCGAAACGCCCTCCGGAACGCAAGGTGTGAGCTCGGCGCGACGCCCACCGCGTTCCACGGGGGCGGGAAACTCAGCCCGGCCCCTCCCTAGGGGAAGAGCAGGCGCAACCCGGCCAGCGCACTCAACAGCAGCGCCAGGCGCTCAAAGAGTTTCTGGTCGATCCGTGTCAGCAGTTTCCGCCCCAGCCAGGCCCCCGCCAGCACGACAGGCGCGAGCAGCAGGTTGAACGTGGCGCTATCCGTCGTGATGAGTCCGAGGTCGACCATGAACGGTATCTTGAAGACGTTGAGCACCAGAAAAAACATCGCCGCCGTGCCGACGAATTCCATCTTCGGCAGGCGCATCGTCAGGAAATAAAGCGCCATCAGCGGTCCGGCTGCATTCGCAACCAGCGTCGTGAAGCCGCCGAGCACGCCAAAGATCGGAGCAAGCCACGGGCTCAGATGCGCCGTCGCCCCGCCGCCACCCCGCTGTCGCCACAGATGCATCACCACCATGCCGACAATGATCCCTCCGATCAGCACGCTCGCCTGGCGGTCGCTGATCCTCCCCATCGCGATGTAGCCGAGGAACACCCCGAGTGCCGTCCAGGGAAACAGCTTCCAGAGCAACGCCCACTTCGCGTGCGCCCGGTAGGCGAGCACCGCCACGACGTCACCCACCACCAGCAGGGGCAGCACGAACCCGCTCGCTTCCTTCGTCGGCATCAGATTCGCCATGATCGCGGCAAACAGGATGCCCAGACCGGCAATGCCAGTCTTCGCCACACCCACGGAGAAGGCGCCGAGCACAATCAGGATCCACTGCCAGGGTTCGAAGGTCATGCTGAGGCGGCGGGAGGAGTAGTCGTTAAACTTTGGATACGGATCGAGACGGGACGGTTCACGCCGTCACACCCGGCGTGCGCCGGCGAAGCTGGCCGCAGGCGGCGTCGATGTCGCGCCCTCGTGGCCGGCGGACATGGGCGACGACCCGACGGCGGCGCAGTTCGTCCAGGAAGCGATCCGTCGCCTCATCGGTGGCGCTCTCGTAGACCACACCGCTCAGGCCCGAACCCGTGGGATTATAGCGCAACAGGTTCACGTGCATGCGACGGCCGTCGAGCAACGCGGCGAGCTGGCCGGCCTGCTCAGGCGAATCGTTCACTCCTTTGAGCAAGCAATACTGGATCGTCACCGGACGCCCCGTCGCCTCCTGATAACGCCCGGCCGCCTCGAGAATCTCGCCGGCGCGGAATCGCCTGCCCATCGGCAGCAGGCGCGCCCGGGTCGCGTCGTCCGGCGCATGCAGCGAGACAGCGAGGTGGATCTTCAATCCCGATGCCGCCATCGCCTCGATCCCCGGCACGATTCCCACCGTCGAGACCGTCACCTGCCGCCATCCGAGCGCTCCCAACCCGGGCCCGGCGATGCGGCGCACGGCCTCGAGTACATTGTCGAGATTGAGCATCGGTTCGCCCATGCCCATGAAGACAAGCGTCTGCACGCGCTTGCCGACACTCCGGGCTTCACGACGCAGATGAAGAAACTGCTCCACGATCTCGCCGGCGGTGAGGTTGCGTGCAAAACCGCCCTGAGCCGTCGCGCAAAAGTCGCAGCCCATCGCACATCCGACCTGGGACGACACGCAGCCCGCAACCCGGTCATCCCGGAAATCCGTCATCATCACCGACTCGATCGTCCGCCCGTCACGCAGGCGCAGCAGAAGCTTCGTCGTGCCGTCCTCGGCAATCGAACGGGCCGCAACGTCGAGAGCGCGCTCGGCAAACGTCACTTCGAGCCGCTCCCGCAATCCGCCCGGCAACGCCAGAGCCGGCCAGGCGGGCTCGCCCCCTCCCAAATAGAAAGACCGCAGCAAACGCTCCGCGTGTGAGGGCTTCCATCCCCACTCCGCGAGGCGCACGGCGAGGTCGTCAATCGTCAGGTCTGCCCAGGAAATCACGCCCCAGCCTCCGCTGAAAACCCGCCAGCTTCCACTCGGAAAATCTGCCACGCGCCCAATTCGTCCTCCACCGACGGCAACGTGGTGCCGGTCGCCATCACCTGGTGGTCGGACGGGATCGCGCGCCAGAACCGGCGGCGGCGCCCCGGGTCCAGTTCGCCGAGCACATCGTCGGCCAGCAGGACCGGCCGGATCCCACTGCTGCGATGAAAATATGCCGCCTGCGCGAGCCGCAAAGACAGCACCAGCGAACGCTGCTGGCCTTCCGAGGCGAAGTCCTTCGCCGCACGACCGTACAAGGTGAAATCGAAGTCGTCGCGATGAGGACCCGCGTGCGTCGAGCGCATCGCGACATCGCGCGCCCGCCCTGCCTTGAACCTCGCGCGCAAGGCCTCCGCATCGGCCGTCGCGAAATCCGGTGCGTAAGCGAATCCCGCCGGCTCGGCGGCGTCTGCGAGGCTTGCGTACGCCGACGTCAGATCCGCGGCAAGTGCCGCGAGCCCGGCCGTGCGGGCCGCAATCAGCGCAGCGCCATGTTGCGCCAGCGGGTGTTCAAACGCCGACAACTGGTCCGCCGGCGCGCCTTGCTTGAGCAACCGATTCCGTTCCGCCAGCGCCCGGTGGTAGCGTTGCAAGGCGTCCAGATAACTGGCGTCCATCGCCGCAAGCGTCAGGTCCAGCCAGCGCCGCCGGCCGGCCGGTGCACCGCGCAGGAGCTGTTGATCCTGGGACGAGAACACCACCGTTGGAAACTGGCCGAGAAAATCGCCAAGGCGCGTGACGCGCTCGCCGTCGAGCCAGACTTCGCGCGTCCCGCTGCGCAGCCGGATCGTCACCTCGGTGGCCCCGCGCCGCTCGTGCTCCACCGAGCACGCGATCGCCGCCTCCGGCCGGCCATGCGCGATCAACAGTTTCGAATCCACCGTGCGAAAGGACCGCAACGCCGTGATGAAACCGGCCGCCTCCAGAAGATTGGTTTTCCCCTGCCCGTTGGGCCCGACAAAGAACTGCTGGCGTCCGGACAGCTCCAGCGCGGCGAAAGGAATGTTTCGCACGTGTTCGAGGCGGATCGTGAGCAGTCGCATGGGACGCGATCAGAGCGGACGCACCACGTTGAACGGCGCCGACGCCTTCAACTCCGCGTCGGCAGCGGCGAAGGCGTCCGCCAACGCCTCCCACTCGGCGGCGGTGGTTTCCCAGCCGGCGCTGACCCGGACGACCCGGCGGGCCTCGTCGGGAGCCACACCCAGCGCCGCAAGCACGTGAGAGGGCCCTTCCTTGCCGGTCGCGCAGGCCGAGCCGGTCGAGACCTGAAAGCCACGTTTGTCGAGGGCGGCGACCCAGCGCGTGTTCTCTCCGTGAGGCATCACGAGCGAAACGGTGTTCCAAAGACGGTCGGTTCCCGCTCCGATGATCCGTGCGCCGGATACGCGGCTCGACACCACCCGCTCGAATGCTTCGCGCAGGCGCTGGCGGTCGGTTTCCAGAAAGACCTTCTTCTGCTCGGCCTCGACCAAGGCCGCGACCATGGCGGCGATGCCAGCGACATCCTCGGTGCCCGCGCGATGGCCGCTCTCCTGCCCGCCTCCGGGAAACACGCTGAAGCCCTCCGCCTGCGCCGGCAGCTTGATGAAACCGACTCCCTTGGGGCCTCCAAACTTGTGGCCGGCCCCGAAAACCCAGTCGACCTCGCCGAAGCCGCCGGCCGGGAGTTTGCCCAGCCACTGCGAGGCATCACAGACAAACGGCACGCGGAGCCGAGTGCAGGTCTCCCGCCACTCGGTCCACGGTTGGACGACACCCGTTTCGTTGTTTGCCGCCATGACGATCACCGCGCCCAGCTTATCAGTCAGGGGCGCCCGGGACGGATCGGCGACGCCGTCCGCAGACAAGGCCAGCGGCACGCTTCTTCCGGGAAATCCGTCACCGACGGCCGCAAGCACGCACGGATGCTCCGTGGGGTTCACCCCTACCTGGGCGTCGGCCGGAAGCGTGCGCGAGAGGTTGCGCACGATGGCATGCGCCGCCTCGGTTGCCCCGGACGTGAAAACGATGCGCGCGGGCTCGCTGCCCAGCAACGTGGCCAGGGCGGCGCGCGCCGAATCCAGACGCAGCCGGGCCCGTGCCGCCGCCCGATAGGGGCTTGAGGGATTGTGCCAGATTTCGTCGGACACCCGCAGCCACGTCTCCCGGGCGGCGGGGCACAGCGGCGTGGTCGCGTTGTGGTCGAAATACGGCATGACGGTCCAGTCAACAGATGCGACCGGCGGGGGCAAAGGACGATTTTTGGGGCTGCGCCCGGCGCGCGCATCTGCTTCATCCCCTCCATGTCCCTTGACGCCTCGCTCGCCCAGACCATCGGCACGCTGGAATCACTTACACTAATACGGACCGAGATCGATCGCGCGGCGGCCCTGGTTCTCTCGACCCTCCGCGCAGGCAACAAGCTGCTGATCTGCGGCAATGGCGGCAGCGCGGCGGAGGCGATGCACTTCGCCACCGAGCTCACCGGGCGCTATTTCAAGGAGCGTCGCGCGCTCCCGGCGATCGCCCTTACCGAAGGCTCGCTCGTCACCTGCATCGGCAACGACTACGGCTTCGACACGGTTTTCGCGCGTCAGATTGCCGGCCTCGCGCGGCCCGGCGACCTCGTCATCGCCTTCACGTCCAGCGGCAACTCCCGCAACATCGTGCAGGCCCTCGACGAAACGCGCCGCCTCGGCCTTGCCTCCATCGCCTTCCTCGGTCGCGGCGGCGGCGCCGCCCGCGAACTCGCCACCGTCGCGCTGGTGATTCCGGGGGCGAGCGGGCGCACCGCGCAGGAGGCCCACCTCTTCCTGATCCATCACTTTTGCGACCTGATCGACGCCGCGTTCGACTGACCGCCGCCACGCAGTGAAGCGTGGGTTTCGTGTGTATCCAAATTTCCACTAACACACCGCGGGGATGAAAACATTTCAGCGTTACCGCCCTTTACGCGGAGGGTACCTGACGTAAGCTGCTCTTATCCCAAAAACCCTTAACCTTGGGACGTCAGAAAACCCGTCAGCGTGTATCTTCCATGAACCTCAAGAAAATCGCATCCATCGCGAGCCTCATGCTCGTCATCGTGGGCGGCGTCAGCGCCGCCTCGCCCGGCCGCTGGGAACAGTGGCTCAACAGCTATTATCAAAATCCGCAGCCCGACCAGGTCGTGCAGGCCGTTTACGGCCTGAGCGACGCGGGCTACTTCGAACGTCAGGGCTCGGTCGCCACCTCCATCGGCTTTTTCAGCCAGGTCTTCGCAGCCAATCCTGATCGCGTCGACACCTGGTTCGCCCGCTTCTCCAGCCTGCCGCAGGCCGAGCAGCGCATGCTCGCCGGCGCGCTCTGGTATGCCGGCAATCCGAAGGGCGAACGCATGCTTCGCGATCTCGCGGCCGATTCCGCCTACCGCGGTTACATCGCCCGCATGATCGAGAGCAATACGGGCAATGTCGGCTACACGCCGGTCCTGTCCGAGTCCTCGCTGAACCTCCGCTGGGGAGCCTTCCTCGCGACCGGCGCCGACCAGCATGTCACGAGCATCCTCACCGGCATGGGCCGCGGCAGCGTCGGCGAAGCTGCACGCGTTTCCCTCGCCTTCAACGCCGCCCAGCACCCGAAGGTGCTCGAGGTGTGCCGCGCCGAACTCGATCGCCAGCCCAATCAGGTCCGCTCGCTTCTCCGCGCCGTCATCAACGAGGCCGAGCAGAAGCAGCAGCCGCGCATCTGATCCGGAACGGCTTCGTCATTCACTCAAACCCGGCCCCGCAAGGGCCGGGTTTTTTTTGGCTCTGAAGGAGCGGCGACACTCCTGTCGCCGGGTTTGATGCCGGACGGTTACTCGTGTGTCCGTCCGCGTACGTGTTCGGCGACAGGAGTGTCGCCGCTCCGAATTTCCAGCTTCGCTGTTCGCAGGAAATATTTTCATGCGCGCGTCGCGAGGTACGCGCCATGCTCTCACCTTTGCATGCACGCGCGCACGCTTCTCCGTTTTCTGATCGGCGCCGTCCTGGGCGTCGCTTCATCGAAGGCCATCGAGATCAACGTCATGGTTCCCACGGGCTTCCGAGCGGATGAGTTGCCGCGCACCGTGGTTGGACTCACCCGCCAAGGCGTCGCAACGCAAGCGGTCAAAATTGCGCTCGCCGACAAGTCCGGACATCTCCGGGCCGAGGCACGACCAGCCATCGCCGTGCTGACAACCGCGGCATGGTCTCCGCACGACCCGGCGCGCGATGGCGCCAGCGAATTCGAGGTCTTCCTCGGCACCGCCAAACTTTTGCATGACCATGCCCTCGCCGGCTTTGTCACGGTGGGCAATCGCTACGGAGCCCTCCTCCCGGGCACCGAGAGTGCCCTCCAGCGGGTCGTCCACATGGGGTTGCCGGTGGTCCGCATCGCGCGCGACGGCGATGTCGGTCGCTCGAGCGACGATCTCTTCATCACCGCCGGCCCGCTCAGCGCAAACGAAGCGCAGCGCATCCTCTCCCTTTGTCTGCTCGAGCTCGGCGCACTTCCACCCGCGGTTGACCCTTCGAACCCGACAACCAGCGAAGTCCGCGCCCTTCGCGCCAAACTTGCCCAGTACCAGACCGCTTTCGACCGTGCCGCCGCCCCGCGTATCGCCGCCCTGCACGGCGTCAGCGAGGCCGAGGCTGTGGCTCTGGCACTGTGAGCTCGGCGTGACTCAGCCCGCCGATGACGGAGCAAATTCATCCTTGCGACGTCCGACGGGCGGAGGCGATGCTCGCGGTTTATGAGCACTACTCAAGCTGCGGAAAACGCCATCATCAGCACTTCCTACGGTGACATGACCCTCGCCTTCTGGCCCGAGGTCGCGCCGAAGACGGTCGAGAATTTCAAGAAGCTCGCTCGTGAAGGTTTCTACGATGGCACCGCCTTTCATCGCATCATCAAGGGCTTCATGATCCAGGGCGGCTGCCCCAACACCAAGGCCGGCGCGGGCGGCATGCCGGGCACCGGCGACCCGGGCTACAAGGTCAAGGCCGAGTTCAATGAAAAGGGGCACGTGCGCGGTGTCATCTCGATGGCGCGCTCTGCTCATCCGGACAGCGCCGGCTGCCAGTTCTTCATTTGCCACGGGGACGCCCGCTTCCTTGATCGCCAATACACCGCGTTCGGCTCGCTCGTCGCGGGTGACGACGTTCTGGAACGCATCGCGACGGTGCCGACCAAGAATGGCGGCGGCGGCGAGAAGAGCACGCCGATCGATCGCGTCGAGGTAAAGAGCATCAAGATCGTTCCGGCGGCCTAGGCCAGGGCAACGTCACTCACCTTTGCACAAAGGGCGGCCGCTGGGCCGTCCTTTTTTTTTCGCACGCGCCGGCGCGCGTAATTCTTCCTCGCCTCGGGAGAGTCGTCGCAGGCAATCACCGCGAGACCGACCGGCCGGACCGCCTGATTTCCGCACGGGCCCGGGCAAAGACCGCAGCAGGGTTCGGCCAGGTGGTTCGCGGGCCGTAACGCAGGCGCTCCAGGTCAACCTGGACGGAAAACTCCTGCACGCCGGCCTCGCGCGTGCGCCGCAACCACAGCCCCGCCTCACGTCGCACCGGATCGGCTTGCGCGCCATGGCTTCGTCGGCTGCGCCACCTCAGCCACCAGCCCCGCCCCGCGGACCGCCAGACTTTGATTGCCGCGACGACCACCGCCGCGCCGACAACAATCGCCAGCCACCGGCCGAGATTCCAGGGACGCTCCCACCACGCCTTGAGGGCGGCGAAGATCCCTTCGAGCCGTTCCCGCAGCCGCCGGCCGGTGCCGTCGACCGCCTCCTTCGCCGCACGCGCCAGCTCGAGCTGGCTACTCTGGTCGAAGTTGACGATCCGCCGATACCAGAACACCCGCAGACCCTCCAGGCGTGCAGACCAGCTGTTGTCGGCCTGCACGTTTCCTGCGCCGCCTCCTTCACCCGAATCCGCGACGGTATCCGTGCCGCGGTTACCTGGAGTCGGGTCAGCCCGGTGCCAGCCGCCCGCCTCGTCATCGAAGAGCTCGACCCAGGCATGCGCGTTCGCATTGCGTACGGTGAAACTGTTGCTGAACCCATTCCACGAGCCTCCGCGAAACCCCGTCACGAGCCGGGCGGGAATCCCGGCCTCCCGCGCGAGCAGCACCAGGGCCCCCGCGAAGAGCTCGCAATGCCCCGGCTCCTCTGATTCGAGCCAGCGGATCAACGGATCGCCCTCGCCGGCCGGGAGGGAGCTCTGCAACGAGTAGGCGTGGCGGCGCTCCAGCCAGTCGCCCGCTCGGCGCGCATACTCCTCCACGGCGAGGGTTTCTCCGCCGGTTATCTCGTCATTGATCGCGGCCAGCCTCGCCCGGCCGTCCGCGCCGATGACCGCCTCCAAAGGCGCGGCCGGATCCTCGGACGTTTGAGTGCGCCGTCGCAACGCCAGCTCCGCATGGGACATGAACGGCGTCGTCTCCATGCCGGAAACTCGGTAGGCAAACATGCGCGGCGGATCGCGCTGCAGGGCGACGACACGCTGCGTGTAACTCACACCGACGGACTGCGCCTCCGTGAAGGCCACGTTGATGTAGTTACCGAGTAGCGGAAGATAACGGCTCACCCCCGCCTCGAAATAGAACGTCCAGTCTGTCGGGTCCAGACGCGAGCGCGCCGTGCCACGCAGTCGGGATGTCCGGCCCGTCGTCTGGTTGAGTTCACGGCGCAACTGAGGCGAGATCCGGAACCCTCCGCCCAGATACTCATCCAGCACGACCATGCGGAAATACGGCTCCGCGGGCATGCGTGAGGGATCGCTGACATCGACGTTCAGTGCGATGCTGTTGTCCTGCACGATGTCCGTGACTTCGCCAAAACGGATCTCGTCGGAGAAGCCGGTGCGCGTCTGCCGGTTGATCAGCCGGTCGATAAAGAGGCTGTTGCTCAGTTCGAAACGGGGAATCGCCAGGAAGAGCAGCCCGGAAACAACCACCACGCCGGCGAACAACGCCATGCCGAGGACGGCGAGGCGCCAGTCCGTCGTTCGGCGCACACGGGCCATCAGGGAGCGCCAGTTCACGTGCAGCGACCAGCCCGGCGCGTGCCCGGGCACGAGTCCGGCGGCGGGAGCTGCCTTTTCAACGGTCGTCGCCGCATCGACCAGGGTGATGGCCAGCAGAAACCCGAGCGCGCAGGCGGTGAAGGCCAGGATCTGCGCGGCGAACGCGATCGACACGGTGAGCACGCCGCCCACGACCACCATGAAGAGGCCGAGCACGATGATCTGCAGGTCGTCGCGACGCTTCCGGTGACACATCAACCGGTATCCGATCAGCATGAGGTTGAGCCGGATGAAGGCGGGCAACGGTTCCCGGAACGCGTAGAGATCCGCGATCAACAAGGCCACGATCAGGGGAAAGGCGAGGCGGTGGCCCCACGCCGGCACGCGCGCCGGCCAGGCCGGTCGCAACAAAGCGGATACACCGGCCACCGTCACGAGCGCGAGCAGCCACCACGCGTTCACATCCATGAACGCCACCGTCCACGCCGAGACCAGCCCGAGCACGCTCCCGAGCCACCATTTGAGCTGTTGCAGCTCGTCGAGGCTAAGCCGCGGCCGCTTTGTGACCATCGACATGGGCGGAAACACCCCGGGCTCCATCCGGGGCGAAGGTGAGCACGTTGCGGCGGGGGCGACCCGGCGTGGCGACAAAGGGCGGCGCCGACCCCGCCCGCGCGATGTCCACCGGCTCGAGAAGCGCGACGCGATCGAAGAACGCCTCGAGGTCGGCCACGCGCCGGATGGGTTGCAGCGGCTCGTCGTTCACGGCCACCGCCGTCAGGCGTCCTGCCTTGAAAAGATCCTCGGCGAGCGTGACGACCAACGAGCAGAGAAGCTCGAATTGCTCCGGCCGCGTCCACACGTCGCGCGGTGTGGTCACCCAGACCGCATACCCCGCGCGGCTCTCCGCCGCGAACTGCCGCACCATCAACTGGCGCAGGCGCGCACTCGCCTTCCAGTGGATCAGGCGGTGCGAGTCGCCCGGCGCGTAGGTGCGCAGCGCGAGCAGATCCGCACCCTGCCCCACGCGGGCAACGCGCTCGCCCGCTTGCGGTCGATGAAAGGCGGGGACGGCAAAACGCTGGTACTCGACGGGGGCGGGCCACACCACGACGTCGTGGGTCAGGTTGCCCGGCAAATACTTCCTCAGGAATCCGAAGGGGAAAAGGGACCCCACGCCGGTCAGCTCGATGTGCTCTCGTCCCCGCTTCGCCGGACGCACCACCCAGTCGAGCCGCGCGGTCCCCCCGCCGGCATCCAGCCGCTCACGCAAGGGCAACGTGACACCGCCCGGCGAACTCGAGCTTTTCAGGTCAAAAAGCAGCCCGTAGGTCGGCACGAGCTGTTTCTCGTTGCGCAGTTCGAGTCCGACGGCCGCCGATTGTCCGACCCGAAACGGTGCCGGCGCCTCGATCCGCCAGCGCACGCCGCGAAAATTGAGCCATGACAACACGCCGCTCAGAATCAGACAGGCGAGCAGCAACGACAGCGTGATGAAGAGAATGTTGTTCGCGGTGTTGTACGCCGCCAACCCGATACCCAGCGACAGACCGACCAGAGCAAGGCCGGACACCGTCGGGCGGATACGTTCGCCCCTTTGTGGAAAGACAAGCGACCACAGAAGCCTCCGCCAGGTCCAGCGGCGTTGCCGGGAAGGGCCGGCCGCGAGCGCGGAGGATTCGGGTCGGTCGCCGGAACGCATCGCGAGTTGCCCTCAAACCGGCGTCGGGATCGCCGCAAGGATTCGCTTCAAGACGGCGCCGACCGCCCGGCGTTCCTCGAGGGCGTCGCTGGTCGACCGGACAAGACCGAGTCGATGCGAGAGCACCGGCACGACAAGAGAGGTCACGTCCTCCGGGACGACGAAGTCGCGTCCGGCGAGCAGGGCGCGGGCCTGGGCGGCGTGCTTCAATGCGAGTCCTCCGCGCACGCTCACGCCGGCCTTCAGCTCCGATTCCGTGCGCGTGGCCGCCGTAATCTTGAGGATGTAGTCGAGCACGCTCTCCTCGATGAAGACCTGTTCCGCGAGGGACTGAAGTTTGACGAGTTCCGAGCGGGTGGCCACCGGGTTGAGCGCGATGCCGTCGTAGGTCGTGCGCGCCGAACGGAGAATCTCGAGTTCGTCCGCCGCCTGCGGGTAGCCCATGTGGATGCGCATGAGAAAGCGGTCCATCTGGCTTTCGGGCAACGGGAACGTGCCTTCGTAATCCACCGGATTCTGGGTCGCGAAGACCATGAACGGCGCGCCCACCGCATGCGCCTCGCCGTCGATGGTCACCTTGCCGCGATCCATCACCTCGAGCAGGGCCGACTGGGTCTTCGGCGTGGCGCGGTTGATCTCATCGGCCAGCACAACGTTCGCGAACACCTGGCCGCGCTTGAAGACGAACTCCCGGAGCTTTTCGTCATAGATCGCCACTCCGGTTACATCGCTCGGCAGGAGGTCACTCGTGAACTGGATGCGTGCAAACGCGCAGTCGAGCGAGCGGGCCAGGGAGTACGCCAGCGTGGTCTTGCCGACGCCCGGCAGATCCTCGATCAGCAGATGGCCGCCAGCCACGAGACAGGTGAGCACGCGGTCGATGACCTCGTCCTTGCCCTTGATCGTGAGGCGCATGTTGGCACGAACGCGCTCCAGCAGCTGCCGGGCCTCCCCGACCGCCGGTCCCGAAACGAAATCACTCATGGCCCCAAGCATAGTCCCCTGCGCAGGAGCGTCAAACGGAGGCCCGGGGTTTACGAATGACTTACAGCAGTTTGATCACCGCCGAGAAATCCTCATCGCCCCACCCCGCGCGCTCCGTGGCCGCCAGCCGCTCACGCACGGCGTCGAGCACGGGAAAGTCCTCGCAACCATTGCTGCGGGAGGCGAGCCGCATGTCCTTGAGCATGTGCTTGACCGAGAACTGCGGCGCGAAATCCCCGGCGCGCAACTTGGGCTCCTTCAGCTTCACCAGTCCGGAGTAGCCCACGTTCTTCGCAATCGCCGAGAAGAAGCGGTCGTCCGGGATGCCGGCGCGGCGCGCCATGACGAGCGCTTCGGAGAGCGCCTGCATCTGTGCGGCGATGTTGAGGTTCATTGCCAGCTTCAGCGTTGCCGCCTGCCGATGGTCGCCCACGTGAACCCGTTCCTGCGAAACCAGCGCGAGCAACGGCTCCACTTCTGCGACGAGCGCAGTGTCACCGCCGAGGTAAAACACGTTCAACCGCTGCTCCGCCGCCGGCTTGCTGCCCGTGAACGGCGCCTCCAAATAACGCGCGCCTACCGCAGCGACGAACGCGTGGAACTCGTCACTGCTCGTCGGATCGATCGTGCTGGACTGCACGACGATCTTGCCGGGGCCGAGCTCCGGCCTGATGCGCTCCAGGAGCGCGCGTACCGCCGGCGGATCAGCGACCACGATCTGCACCACGTCAGCGGCGCGAGCCACCTCCTCGGGCGTGGCCTTCCACCCAGGAAAATCGGGCTGGGCGGTGCGATTCCAGGCTCCGGCGAGCACGCCCGCCGCGTGATAATGGCGGGCCCAGACGCCGCCGATGATTCCGAGACCGATGACTCCGATGGTGCGCGTGCTCATAAGTGACGCCGAGTTAACGCGGATCGCTTGAAGGCACAAGCACCCCTCGCCATCTTCCGCGCACCGTCCGCTCGCACGCTCCATTCCGCTCCCGCCTTCATGACCGGCTTCGAACACGCCTTGCTGCTCCTCCTTCTGCTGACGTTCCTCAGCATCATCGGCCGCCGCCTGCCCTGGCCGATGCCCATCACGTACGTCGTGGGGGCAACTGCCGCGACCTTCGTCCCGGGCTTCCCGCGCATCGAACTCGAACCCGGATTCTTCTTCCTGTTCTTCGTGCCGCCCCTCCTGTTCTCCGACGGCTGGCTCATGCCCTTGCGCGACTTTCGGGACGCCAAAGGGCCGATCATCACCCTGGCCACCGGTCTCGTCGTCTTCACCACGTTGTCCGTCGGCTTCATCGCCCACTGGTTGATTCCCGACCTGCCTCTCGCCATGGCCTTCGCGTTGGGCGCGGTGATTTCACCGACCGATGCCGTGGCCGTGAGCGCCATCACGCAGCGCCTGAAAGTGCCGGCACGCCTGAATGCCACCCTCAATGGCGAGAGTCTCATGAACGACGCCACGGGACTGGTGGCCTTCAAGTTTGCGCTCGGGGCGGTCGTGGCCGGCGCATTCTCGATCAAGGCCGCGGCCATGGAATTCGTGGTGCTCGCCGCGGGCGGCCTCGCACTCGGGCTGGCGTTCGGCTGGTTTGTCGGCTGGCTCCGCGACGTGTTGCAACGCCTGCGGGGTGCCGACCCCTTCATCGAGGTAACGCTGTCCTTGCTGACACCCTACGCCGCCTATCTCGCGGCGAACGCCCTCGGTCTCTCCAACATTCTCGCGATCGTCGCGGCAGGATTGTATTCAGGCTGGAGAGATCCGATCCGGATGGACGTCGCCACGCGCCAGACCACCTGGGCGGTGTGGTCCGTCGTCCTGTTCTGGCTGAACGGACTCGCCTTCATTTTGCTGGGCCTGCAACTGCCCGCGATCCTCGACGCGGTCAGCGGTTTCTACAGCGCCGCACAGTTGTTGCTGTTCACCGCGGTCATTGCGGGAGTCGCCATCTTCGGCCGCCTCGCGTGGATCTTTCCAAACACCTACCTGCCCCTGCTCTTCTCGAAACGCCTGCGCGCCGGGCCTCGGCCCTCGTGGCGCATGACCGTCGTGGCCGGCTGGGCCGGCATGCGCGGCACGGTCACGCTGGCCGCGGCGCTCTCGATCCCGCTCGCACTCGACGACGGCACGCCCTTTCCCGGTCGCGATCTGGTGATCTTCCTTTCGGCCGCCGTCATCGCGGTCACGTTGCTGCTGCAAGGGACGACACTGGAATGGTTGATCTGCAAACTCGGGTTACGGGCCGATGATTCGCAGGTTCAAGAGGAACGGCTCGCCCGGGTGGCCGCCGTTGAAGCCGGTTTGAAAAGCCTGCGCGCCCTCGAATCGGCGACCGCCGCCCCGGAGGCCGCCGCCGCGCTCGGGGAAGTGGTCGCCGAATACGAGCACCGGCTCGCCGAACTCACCGCCGAGGGAGAGACGCGTACCAGCGCCCGTCGGCGACGCTCAGCCGGACGTGATTACCGCTTGGGCGCCCTGCAGGCGGAACGCGGTGCGATCGACGACCTTTGGCGACGCAACGTGATCACGGACGAAATTCATCGCCCGCTCCAACAGTTGCTCGACCACGAAGAAGCCATGCTGGCCGGACGCCCGGACGAGCGATAGATCGCCGGCCAGACGCGGCGGCACGCATACCGGCATCCCGGTATCCGAGAGCGAGCCTTCCGGTGCGCGTATGTTCAGATGACGGTGCCGCTGGGCACGACAACGCCCTTCGGGACGACGAGCACGCCGTCGCGCACCACCACGCCATGGTCGTACGTGCCGTCGGCCTTGCCGTCGGGCGAGAGCACGACGTTGTCGCCGATGCGCGCATTCTTGTCGATGATCGCACCCCGAATGCGGCAGTTGTTGCCGAGACCGAGGTTGGGGATGCCCTGGGCTGCATTCGCCGCGAGCTGATCGTCCATTTCGTAGTAATCCGCGCCCATCATCACGACATCCTCAAGGTGGCATCCCGCACGCACAAACGAACGGATGCCGAGCAGGCTGTGCTTGAGAAACGAGTCCTCGACGATGGATCCATCGCCGATGACCACATAGTCGACCGAGCACTTGTTGATCTTCGAAGCGGGCAGGTAACGGTCCTGGGTGTAGATCGGCGCGGAAGCGTCGAAGAAATTGAACGGAGGCAGAGGCTGGGCGAGAGCGAGGTTCGCGTCGAAGAAGGCTCGCACCGTGCCGATGTCCTCCCAATAGCCCTCGAAGATATGCGCCTGCAGCTTCTTTTTGCCCAGCAGGCTCGGAATGACCTCCTTGCCGAAGTCCGTCATGCTGTTCGCCAGCGCCTCGGTGAGGGCGGCGCGATTGAAGACATAGATACCCATCGACGCCAGGCAGTGCTTCTCGCCCGTGGGGTTCGAGGCCAGGGTCGCCTCAAGCTTGGGGCTGATGGCGAGGCTGTTGATGATTTCGGGGTCCTTTGGTTTTTCGACGAACTCGCGGATGGAAAGGCTGTCGTCCACCTTCATGAGACCCAGACCCTCGACCTTCGACACCGGGAAGGGAACCGCTGCGATCGTCACATCGGCGCCACTCGCGGCGTGCTCGGCGATGATCTTGCGGAAGTCCATCCGGTACAACTGGTCGCCCGAGAGGATCAGCACATAGTCATGCGGGAAATTCCGGAAATGCTGGAGATTGCGCCGGACCGCGTCCGCCGTGCCCTGGTACCAGTCGGCATTCTTTTCCGTCTGCTCGGCCGAAAGGATGTCCACGAACCCGCCACCAAAGGGATCGAAGTGGTAGGTCGACTGGATATGTCGGTGCAACGACGCAGTATGGAACTGTGTGAGCAGGAAGATCCGGTTGATCTCGGAGTTGATGCAATTGCTGATCGGGATGTCGACCAGGCGGTACTTGCCGGCAAGCGGCACCGCGGGTTTGCAGCGCTCCATGGTCAGCGGGTGAAGACGCGTTCCGCGTCCACCACCCATGATAACAGCCATCACCTTTTTCTGTGTGCTCATGAGGACAGGGGTCTATTGCCTTGCTCCAGTTTTCGCGAGCAACCTAATGTCGCGAGCTTAAACGAGTAAAACTATGTGCGGAATTATTGGCTACGTGGGCAGACAAAAAGCGGTCGGCATCCTCATTGAGGGACTGAAGCGCCTCGAGTACCGCGGATACGACTCGGCGGGAGTGGCGATACAGCAAAACGATCGCATCGAGGTCGCCAAAAAAGCCGGCCGCGTCGCCGTCCTCGCGAAGGAAGCTGCACGCCACGCCTTCACCGGCACCACCGGGATCAGCCACACGCGCTGGGCCACGCACGGCGGCGTCAGCGACGCCAACGCCCACCCGCACCTGAGCAGCGACGACAAGATCGCACTCGTGCACAACGGCGTGATCGAGAACTACGATGCCATCAAACGCTTCCTCCTGACCAAGGGCTTCACGTTCCACTCCGAGACCGACACGGAGGTGCTGACCAACCTCGTCGCGTACCATTACGCCAAGGAGCCGCTATCCTCCGACACCAACCGCTTCCTCGACGCTGTCCGCAAGACCCTCTACCACGTCGAAGGCACCTACGGCATCGCCGTGATGTGCACCGATTTCCCCGGCGAAATCGTCGCTGCGCGCAAGGGTTCTCCCCTCATCCTCGGTGTCGGCGTGGACGAGAACATCATCGCCTCCGATGTGTCCGCCATCGTCAGCCGCACGCAGAACGTCGTCTACCTCAAGGACGGCGAGATCGTGCACGTCACCGCGAAGAACTTCTCCATCTCGACGCTCGATCAGGCCGACGTCTCGCCGGTGATCGACAAGGTCACCTGGTCGATCGATGCCGCGGAGAAGGGCATTCACGAGCACTTCATGGAGAAGGAGATTTTCGAGCAGCCCGGGGCGCTCGAAAACGCCATGCGCGGCCGCTTCGCCGAGGATGGCAGCACAGCCAACTTCGGAGGTCTCAATCTCGCCGCCGCCGACTTCCGCTCCATCGACCGGTTCGTCTTCTGCTCCTGCGGCTCCGCCTGGCACGCCTGCCTCGTCGCAGAGCATCTCATCGAACGCTTCGCGCGCGTGCCCGTCGAGGTCGACTACGCCTCGGAGTTCCGCTACCGCAACTCACCGCTCGATCCCCACTCGCTCTTCTTTGTCATCAGCCAGTCCGGCGAGACGATCGACACCCTGGCCGCGCTGCGCGAGGCCAAGCGGAAGGGCTACAAGGTCATGGCCATTTGCAATGGCGTCGGCTCCACGATCGCCCGCGAGGCCGACGGCGGCATCTACCAGCACGCCGGGCCCGAGATCGGCGTGGCCTCCACCAAGGCGTTCACCTCCCAGTTGCTCATCTCCGCGATGTTCGCCCTCTACGTGGCCCGCATGCGCGACATGAGCTTCAGCGACGGTATTCAATATGTGAATGCCCTCAAGGCCGTGCCCGACCTGGTCCGCCACGCCCTCGAGCAGGCTCCGCGCATCAAGGAGATCGCCCAGCGCTACGCCCGCTACAACGACTTCCTGTTCCTCGGACGTCTCTCCCTCTTCCCCATCGCCCTTGAGGGCGCCCTGAAGTTGAAGGAGATTTCCTACATCCACGCCGAAGGCTACCCCGCCGCGGAAATGAAGCACGGCCCGATCGCCCTCATCAGCGAGGACTGTCCGTCCGTCTTCTTCGTCCCCAAGGGGGAGATCTTCAACAAGCTCGTTTCCTCCATGCAGGAAATCAAGGCGCGCAAGGGCAGGATCATCGCCATCCTCACCGAGGGGTGCGAGCTGCCCCCGGGCCTCGCCGACGAGATCATCCTGATCCCCGACTGCCACGAGGCGGTGCTGCCGATCATCGCAACGATTCCCGTGCAACTGCTCAGCTACTACATCGCCGTCGCCCGCGGTTGCGATGTCGACAAGCCGCGCAACCTCGCGAAATCCGTCACCGTGGAGTGAGGGGGTTTCAGTAGCGAGGTGCGGGTAGCGAGAAGCGAGCATGAGCCGAACCAGACCTGACTCCGCCTTCGCAGGACCCCGTTACCTTTTTCTACTCGCTACCCGCTACCCGCTACTCGCTACTCTCCCTCCCCCATGACCATCTTCCCGTCCCGCGAGGCCTTCCTCGACCTGAGCCGGCAAGGCAACGTCATCCCGGTCTACACCGACCTCATGGCGGATTTTGAGACGCCCGTCTCGGCCTACGCCAAGCTCCGCGAAGAGGGCCCGTCCTACCTGCTCGAGTCCGTCGAGGGCGGCGAGAACCTCTCCCGCTACAGCTTCATCGGCTGCCGGCCGCGCAAGATCTTCGCCTGCGGCCCCGAAACCACGGAGATCCGCGAGCCGGGCCAGGCTGCTCGCACGGTGCCAACGCCCCCCGACCCCCTCACGCTGATCGAGGAGGAAATGCGCGACCACCGCGCCGTCCGGCTTCCGGGCCTGCCCCGTTTCACCGGCGGGGCCGTGGGTTTCATCGGCTACGAGTATGTCACCCGGATCGAGCCAACCGTGCCCCTCGCCCCGAAGGACGAACTGGGCCTGCCGCTGTTGTATTTCATGCTGTCGGATTCCCTGCTGATCTTCGACCGCGCAAAGCAGACCCTCCGCCTTTGCGTCAACGCCCATGTCGGCCGTGACCCGGGAGCCGCCTACGACGCCGCAGTCACGGAGCTGAAGCATCTGTTCAATCTCCTCCGCCAGCCGCGCGCCCTCGCCCCCGCCCCGTTGGTCGAGACCACCGGCATCAAGGTTCCCCCCGGCAATTTCACGCAGGAACGCTTTGAGCAGGTCGTCGAGGACACCAAGGAGTTCATCCGGGCCGGCGACATCATCCAGGTCGTTCCGTCGCAGCGTTTCTCGAAGCCGTTCAAACGGCCCGCCCTCGATCTCTACCGCGCCCTGCGCACGGTCAATCCGTCACCCTACACGTTCATCCTTGAGACGGGAGACTACGCGATCGTCGGCGCTTCTCCCGAGGTGCACGTCCGTCTCACCGACGAACGCGTCGAAATTCGCCCCATCGCCGGCACCCGCAAGCGCGGCGTCACCGCGGCCGAGGACCTCGCGCTCGAGAAGGACCTGCTCGCCGACGAAAAAGAACGCGCCGAACACCTCATGCTGGTAGACCTCGCGCGCAATGACATCGGTCGCGTCTGCGCCTACGGCACGGTGCACGTGCCCGAGATGATGGTCATTGAGCGCTATTCGCACGTGATGCACATCGTCTCGCAGGTCGAGGGCCGCATCGCCCCCGAACGCACCGCCTACGATCTCATGCGCGCCACCTTCCCGGCCGGCACGGTCAGCGGCGCCCCCAAAGTCCGCGCCATGCAGATCATCGCCGCCAACGAGCCGTCCCAGCGAGGCTTCTACGCAGGTGCCCTCGGCTACTTCGGCTACGACGGCAACCTCGACTCCTGCATCATGCTGCGCACTTCCCTCATCAAGGGTGGACGCCTGCACATCCAGGCGGGCGCCGGCGTCGTCGCCGACAGCGTTCCGGCCTCCGAATACCAAGAGACGATCAACAAAGCCTCCGCCCTCTTCAAGGCCGCGGCCATGGCCGAGCAGTTGTAACGACGGAAAGGATACACGGCGGCGCCCCCGGGCGCGTTCCCCTGCCGCGACCGCAGCCGGCTAGATGGCGATCTGGAGATTCCGCGCGTGGAAGCGCAGCGCTTCGCGGATATGCAGGTCCCAATAGTCCCAATCGTGCGCACCGGGATGCTCCTTGTAGGCAAACGGGATCTTCGCCGCAGTCAGGCGCTGCACAAAGTCACGGTTGTCCGCAAGCAGGTAGTCCTCCGTTCCACAGTCGAGGGCAATTTCCGGCAACAGGCGCGCCCGCTTGGCCTTCATGGCCAGCGCCACGAGGTCGTTGGGTCCGCCGACCGGTGAGCGCCCGAAAACTCGCGTCAACTCCGCGACGAACTCCGGCGGCCAGTCCCGCCGCCGCGCCATCGCGCGCAGGCCGCCCTTTGCGTTCCAGCCGACCGCCCCGGAATGACTGTGAACCGAGCAATACCGGTCCGCATACCCAAGCCCCAGACGCAACGCGCCATACCCGCCCATGGAAAGCCCGCCGATCGCACGCGCCGACCGCTCCG
>CAYOSX010000007.1:0-13919 GCA_964406745.1 uncultured Opitutus sp. | reverse complement strand
GAGCCGGCCGCGCTCATCGCCAAGCAGGGCGCACGCGTCCCGGGCACCGACGGGCGCAAGATGAGCAAGTCCTACGGCAACACGATCTTCATCTCTGACACGCCCGAGGAGATCACCGCGAAGGTGCGCTCGATCAACCCCGGAAGTTCCTCCCCGATGTGGCGGGCATACGCGGGCCCTTCGGCGTTGTTCGTATAGAACCCCCGGTATCCGTCCGGCATCACCACCACCAGCGGCAGGTCCTTCACATACACTTCGATCCGGCTGCGGCGAACCCACGTCGATGCATCGTCCGACAGGCCGTGCAACAGGTACAACACCGGGAACGGCCCTGCCTTCCCATCCGGCAACAACACCTGCGTCGTCGTCATCTTTCCCAACACCGCGCTTTTCCAACTGAGCGTGCACAGAGCCATGCGTTCGAAAGTGGAGAACACACCCGACGGCGCGAGGGGAAAGTCGCCGCTCCTGCATCGGACTTGGATGAAGCGCAGCAAGCGTTGGACAACACCGCCCTCAGCCTGCACACTGACGACGGAAACAGCGGAAGCGTCTCAACAAACCTCAACCCCCTGCCCGACATGCCTTATCTCAAGATTCAGACGAACCTGCCTGTCACCCGCAAAGCCCGCCGCAACGTCCTGCGCGAAGCCTCGGCACTCATCGCGCAGGAACTCGAAAAACCCGAGGACTACGTCATGGTGGCATTGCAGCCTGACACGGCGATGCTCTTCGCCGGCTCGGACGACCCGGTCGCCTTCCTCGAACTCAAGGCTGTCGGTTTGCCAGGTCGCAAAACGAAAAAGTTGAGCCGGGTGTTATGCCTGATGATCGAAGAACACCTGGGAATCCCGAAAGACCGGGTTTATGTGAAGTTCATCGACGTGAACCACAGCATGTGGGGTTGGAAGGGCGACACCCTTTAGCCCGCAACGGGGTCAGAGCTCGGTGTACTTGTCCGAGCGGCCCTTCGCCTTTTCGACCGGATACTTGGCTGCGTTGGCGGCCATCTTGGCCTCGATGGCGGCGGCAACATCGATGCCGGCGATGTTGGCGAACTCGAGCGCGTAAATGACCACATCGGCAAGTTCCTCCTCGATGCGCCGGCGCTTCGCACCGTCGTTGACCACGGCGCGTGACGCCTCAGGGGTGGCCCAGAGAAAGTGCTCCATGAGCTCTCCGGCCTCTGCTGCGAGCGCCATGCTCAGGTTCTTTGGAGCATGGAACTGCTCCCAGTCTCGTTCGCGTGCAAAGGCGAGGATGCGCTGCTTCAGTTCGGCGAGGGTGGTTTGGGAATCGGTGAGCATGACGCGTTAGGACGAGGTAGTTGACGGTTCGGCCGGCGGAGAAGCGCGATCACACCGGCGCCACCATGCGGCGAGGATGCTGCCGATGACCGAGTGAAACACGCTCGAAATCGCGCAGGGGACTGCCGTGAGCGGATCCACAAAGTGGCGTCGCGCGAGGACCACGCCCAGACCGGAATTCTGCATCCCCACCTCGATCGACACCGTCCGCGCCGTGCGTTTCGGCCAGCCCAGCAGCCGCGTCAGGAAATAGCCGAAGGCGAAGCCGCCCGCATGCAGCAAAAACACCGCGAGCATGAGTGTGGCCGCCCCGGCCTTCACGGCCTCGGCATTCTGGCCAATGATGCTTGCGCAAATCAAAGCGATGGTGAGCACCGAGACGAGCGGGGCGACGGGCAGCACGGCCCCGACAGCGCGTGGAAACCAGCGGTTCACCACCACACCCAACGCCACCGGGATGATCACCACTTGCACGGTGCTCCAGAACAAGCCCGCCGCATCCACCGCGACCCGTTCACCCACCAGCCATGTTGTGAGAAGCGGCGTCATCACGACGGCGCCGAAGGTTGACGCGGCCGTCATCACCACCGAGAGCGCCACGTCGGCCCGGGCGATGAACGTGACCACGTTGGACGCTGTTCCACCCGGGCAGCAGGCAACGAGAATGAGTCCGACGGCGAACGGCGTATCAAGGTTCAGGAGACGACCGATGGCCCAACCGAGCAGCGGCATCACCGAATATTGCGCGATGAAACCGAACCCCACGGGCTTGGGCATGACGAGGATGCGGCGAAAGTCCTCGACCGTGAGCGTGACGCCCATGCCAAGCATGATGACGGCGAGGCCCCAGACGATCCACGGCCCGCTGAACCACGTGAAGAGCCGCGGTTCGACAAGGGCGAGGCCTCCGCCGACGACGACCCAGACAGGAAAAGCATTGGTCAACGCCGCGAGAAGCTTGGGCATGCGCGGCACCGTGACGGGAGGAGACGCAGGCGGCAATTCCTTCGTGAAAAACCAGAATCCACTTGGCACGCGGCCTGCATTATTCTAGGAGTATCAACGTTTCAATGACCCGGACCCAACAACATCGACGCGGCTACGCCGGCACTTCGTTTACGAAGGCCGTCGCCACCTGCTGCGCCCCGATGCGTCCGGTTGCTTCCAACCGTTGGAATAAAGTCCAAGCCGACGCGGGCTTCCAGGCCTAAACCTTCCGTTTCACGGAACCTCGTTTAGCAGACCTGACGAAGCCCGGAGGCCCAAGGCCCCGAGGTTCCACCCTCATTTTTTCCTGTCATGCACACCATCATCCGCCCCCTGAAGTCCGCCAGCCGCAGTCGCCGGCCGGAAGCCGCCGCCAACGTCGTCTTCCGCAAGCCGCACTTCGACTGCGCGGAATCCACCGAAGCGCTCAAGCTCACCGTGTACGTTCCCGGGGTCGAGGCCACCGGCGTGGAGATCACCACGCAGGGCCCCGACCTCACCGTCACGGCCCGCAAGGCCCATTTTGTGCGCGTGAACTGGCAGGCCCTCCATCTTGAACCCGCCCAGCGGGACTACCGTCTTAGCCTGAGGCTCGGCCGGGGCCTCGCCTACGAACATCTCGAGGCCGAGATCACCCAGGGCGTGCTCACGCTTCGTCTGCCCAAGCGCACGCCTGGTGTCGTGGAAACTCCACTACGCCACCGGCGCGTCGCCTGAGCGACCACGCAGCGCACCTCGCGACCACGCTATGGCGCCTCGCGGGGTGCGACGCGTGGCTTTCCACGGTCAAAAGCCTGTCAATTCGACGATTTCTAGAGTCCGGATTTGCCATGATTGCGATGCCCTGTTTTTCTTTCCTCGAAAAGGGCGATCGGCGGGAACCGTTGCCCCAGACACCAAGTCATACCCCTCGCCATGTTCCTACCTCCAGAACCCGTTCATCCGCCCGCGGACCGGCCGACCCACGAACTCGTGGTTCCCCGGCACGACGTGCAGTGGTGCCGGCCGGTGTTCAAAGCACCCGTCCTGGCCTCACCCCGGCAGTGGAAGCGCGAAGCGCCTTTCAGCGCCGCCTTCCCGGTGAAGCGTTTTTCCGGAGAGCGCGTTGCGCGCCCTCAAGCCTGAGCAGGGCCCACGCCTCCGCGCCGGCGAATCCGGTCAGGGCGTAGCTTTCGCTGCAGCCAACTCAGCGCCGAGCGCCGTGAAATTGCCTTGTTCGGCCGAACGCACGAAGCCTTCCGTCACGGACTTCAGGTTCTCCCAACGACTGCGGATCTTCCGCGCCTCCTCTGCAGTGATGGTCTGATCGCCGGCAGCCAACGCGATGACCTGCAACATGTCCGCGAACTCTTGAACGATGTCGTTGGTGGCCGGGATGAGCTGATAAGGATGCGCCTTCCCTTCCGGGTTGGTAATAAAAAAGCCGCCGGCCCGCTCGCATACCCATTGGGCAATGCGCTTGTCGCCCGTCACCGCGAGCAACTGCTCAATGCGATCCAAGGGATTGTTCGCCCCGCTGCCTTCACTCGTCGCGGGCGGCTCGGCCCATTTGTAGATCAGCGAAAGCGACAGGCCCATATCGCCGGCAATCTGCTTGGCGCTGGTTTTCTTGAGCACATCCTTGAGCAACTCGTGGGATCGCATGGCCCTTAGGTTTGCGCTCCCCGCGTTGAAGGCAATCGCCACTCATGCAGTTGGCTTGCCTAAAATTGCCAGCCGTCGCGACGGCCGCACATGGAAACGAATTCATATCCGTACACCAGTGCCCGACCCGCACCCCGAAAACGCGGGATGATTTCCGTCTCCCTCCCCTGCGCGCGGTCGGAACCTTCATGTTCCCAACTTCTTTTTTGTGTCATTCTCCGGAGCTTTATGGCTTAACCAAAACCCTTCGTTGCCAATGAACATCCACGAGTACCAAGCCAAAGCCCTTTTTGAGAAATTCGGCGTTCCCGTTCCCAAGGGGGCCGCCGCCACGTCCCTCGAGGAGTTCGACTCCGCCCTGGGCCAGCTGCCCGAAGGGCCCACCATGGTGAAGTCCCAAATCCATGCCGGCGGGCGCGGCAAGGGTACGTTCACCGACGGCTTCAAGGGTGGCGTCAAGTTCTGCAAGACCAAGGCCGAGGCCAGGGACCTCGCCGGCAAAATGCTCGGCAACACCCTCGTCACCCTCCAGACCGGCCCGGCCGGCCGCAAGGTGCAGACGATCTACTTCACCGTCGCGAGCGACATCAAGAAGGAGTACTACCTCGCCATCCTTCTCGACCGCGCCTCGTCCAAACCCGTGATCGTGGCATCCACCGAGGGTGGCATGGACATCGAAACCGTTGCCCACAACACGCCGGAAAAGATCCACAAGGTCCTCGTCGACCCCGCCTACGGCCTGGCCGACTTTCAGGTTCGCGAGTTGATCTCCAAGCTCGGCCTAGCCGGAGCAGAGGCCAAGAATGCAGCCAAGCTCATCCGTAATCTGTACACGGCGTTCTGGGAAACCGACGCGGCCATGATCGAGGTCAATCCCCTCATCACCACACCTACCGGCGAGGTTCTCGCCCTGGACGCCAAGGTCTCGTTCGATTCCAACGCCCTTTACCGCCACCCCGAGATCACCGCGCTTCGCGACCTCAACGAAGAGGATCCCAAGGAAATCGAGGCCTCGAAATTCAACCTGTCCTACATCGCCCTGGACGGAAACATCGCCTGCCTCGTCAACGGCGCCGGCCTGGCGATGAGCACGATGGACATCATCAAGCACTTCGGCGGCAACCCGGCCAACTTCCTCGATGTCGGCGGCGGTGCCTCGAAGGAGCAGGTCGTCGCGGCCTTCAAGATCATCCTCGGCGATCCGAACGTGCAGGGCATCTTCGTGAACATCTTCGGCGGCATCATGGACTGCAACGTCATCGCCACGGGCATCGTGGAAGCGGTGAAGGAGGTTGGCCTGAAGCTGCCCCTCGTCGTCCGCCTCGAAGGCAACAATGTGGCCGCCGGCAAGAAAACCCTCGCCGAATCCGGCCTTACGATCGTCAGTGGCGACACCATGGCCGACGCCGCACAGAAGATCGTCAAACTCGTGGCGTAATTCCAAACAACTTTCAACGCGGAGACGCTGAGCCGCAGGGATACAGGTCCTCCTGACGCCTCCCCTCCGCGCCTTTGCGACTCCGCGTTAAACTCCCTTTCACACCATGAGCATTCTCATCACGCCCGAAACCAAGATTCTCGTCCAAGGCATCACCGGCGATTTCGGCGGTCGCCATGCCAAGCTTTCACTCGATTACGGCACGCAGCTTGTCGCGGGCGTAACGCCCGGCAAGGGCGGTCAATTCTTCGAGCACGGCTCGCACAAGATTCCGATCTTCAATTCCGTGCACGAGGCCAGGGCTGCCACGGGCGCCACGGTCTCGGTGGTCTTCGTACCGCCGCCCTTCGCCGGTGACGCCATCCTCGAGGCGTTGTCGCCGGCCTCGAGCTCGTGGTCGCCATCTGCATCACCGAGGGCATTCCGATCAAGGACATGATTCGCGTGAAGCGTGCCATCGCCGGCAAACCGACCCGCCTGGTCGGACCAAACTGCCCCGGCCTAGTCACTCCAGGCACGGGCGAAGGATCGAAGGGCGGCTGCCGTATCGGCATCGCCCCGGGTTACATTCACAAGAAGGGTCACGTGGGCGTGGTCTCACGCTCCGGCACCTTGACCTACGAGGCGGTATTCCAGCTGACCTCCAAGGGCATCGGCCAGTCGACTTCCGTCGGCATCGGCGGCGATCCGGTCAACGGAACGTCCCACCTCGACGTCATCAAGCTCTTCAATGAGGACCCCGACACGCACGGCATCGTCCTGATCGGCGAGATCGGCGGCAATGCCGAGGTCGAAGCCGCCCGCTGGATCAAGGCGAATTGCAAGAAGCCCGTCGCCGGCTTCATCGCGGGCGCGACCGCCCCCGCCGGACGCCGCATGGGCCACGCCGGTGCGATCGTCGGCGGCGCCGAGGACACCGCGGCCGCCAAGATTGCGGTCTTCAAGGAATGCGGCATCGAGGTGGCTGAGACGCCGTCCGACATGGCTGACGCCCTCCTCCGGGCGGCCAAGGCACGCGGCGTAACGCTTAGTTAAGCGCTCCTCCGCATCTGCTTCTTCCCAAGGCGCAGGTTTACCCTGCGCCTTTTTTGCATCTGCTCTTCGAGAACGAGCGGGCGCATTTGATCCTGTTTCCCACCTTGCTCAAGAAGGTGCCGTGGATACAAGCTGCGGTCATGCACCCCACCCCGCGCATTCTGCTTTCCCTGCTCCTCATCTGCGTAGCGCCCACCGTGCGCGCGCATGAAGGCGTCGCCCAAGACATGGTCAAGGCGGCGACCGTGTTTCTCGACTCGCTCTCAACCGAACAGCGCGCCAAGGCGGTCTTTGCGCTCAACGATGCGGAACGCGAGAACTGGTTCTTTGTTCCGCGCGATCGCGAGGGCCTGCCGTTCAAGGAAATGTCCACGATCCAACAGGCGCTCGGCCTCGCCCTGCTTCGCACCGGGCTCAGCCACTCCGGCTTTCGCCGAGCCGAGGAGATCATCTCTCTCGAGCTGGTGCTCAAGGAACTCGAAGGAGGCGCCGCGCGGCGCGATCCGACGCTCTATTACGTGACGATTTTCGGCAGCCCTTCCGACACGAAGTCGTGGGGCTGGCGGTTCGAAGGCCATCACCTCTCGTTCAATTTTACGGTGGTGGACGGGCATCACATCGCTTTCGCGCCGTCCTTCATCGGCAGCAACCCCGCCGAGGTTCCGATCGGGCCGCGCAAGGGTGAACGCGTGCTCGCTGACGAGGACGACCTTGGCCGCGCCTTCATGAAGTCCCTCTCACCCGCGCAGCAACGCGTCGCGCGCTTCAGCGACAAGGCACCGGCCGACATCTTCACCACGAACAAGAAGCAGGTCGAACCGCTCGAACCGGCCGGCATCGCCTTCATGGCGCTCACCCCTCCGCAACGCGACGCGCTCGTCGCGCTCGTGAAGCTCTACATCGGTCGCTGGCGGCCCGAGCTCGCCGCGGAAACGTTTGCGAAGATCACCACCGCGGGACTCGACACACTCACGTTCGCGTGGGCCGGCGGGCTCGAACCCGGGGACGGCAACTATTACCGTATCCAAGGCCCGACGTTCGTCATCGAGTTCGACAACGTGCAGAACCGCGCGAACCACATCCACACCGCGTTTCGCGACTTCGAAGGCGATTTTGGACGCGACCTGCTGCGGGAGCACTATCAGCAGCATAAGCACTGACGAACCTGCAAGGAAACGGGGGAGCAGCCTGTCCCCTGGCTTGGTGAGATAGAGCACGTCACAACGCGCCGCCGCGGCCACCCGGTTCAGACCGCCCCGCCCGGGGCGAGGCCGCGTTCGCTCTTGGCGGCAAAGGCGAGCACGCGCTGGATCTCCTCACTTGCCGCCTGCGCGTGCAGGCCGAGTTTCTCCAAGGCCTGCGTACGATTGAGCCCTTCACGAAACAACGTGCGATGGATCTGCTTCACGCGTTCAAGCTGCTCGGGAGTAAACCCCTTGCGCTCCAACCCCACCTTGTTGATCGCGCGAATCACCGCAGGTTGTCCGTCGGCGATGAAGAACGGTGCGATGTCCTGAACGACCTTCGCGTAGGCGCTGATCATCGCGTAGGCACCGATCCGGCAGAACTGATGGATGCCGGCAATTCCCCCGATCGTCACATGATCTTCGATGGTCACGTGGCCGGCGATCATGACCGAATTGCTCGTGACAATGTGGCTGCCAAGTCGGCAATCGTGCGCCACGTGGCTGTAGGCGAGGATGGCATTGTCATCCCCGATCGTCGTGAAGTCGCCGTCGTTCGTCGCCGCGTGCACACTCACGTATTCGCGAAAAACATTGCGATCACCGATGCGTACGCCGGGGTTGCCGCCGCGGAATTTGAGATCCTGGGTCTTGGAGCCAACGCAAGCGTAGGGAAAAACTTCGCACGCCACGCCCAACACCGTGTTGCCCTCGACGGAGGCGTGATGGTGAATACGGGTGCCGGCGCCGAGCCGGGCCATCCCGCCGACGTAGGCGAACGGTCCGATCTCGACCTCGGTGCCCAGCTCCACCGTGGACTCAACGATGGCGGTGGGATGTATGCGTGAGGCCATGGCTTATTCGTCGCCTTCCGCCACGAGGGCGAACATCAACTCCGCCGAAGAGACCACCTGGCCGTCCACGGTGCAGTTGCACTCCGCCGCCGCGAGTTTGTCACCGCGAATTTTTGTGATGCGCGCGTTGATGATGATCTGGTCGCCGGGGCGCACGGGCTTGCGGAACTTCACCTTGTCGGCGCTCATGAAGAACGCCGTTTTCCCTTCGTTGCCCGTCTTGCGCAGCATGATGATGCCGGCGGCCTGGGCCATCGCCTCGACCTGCAGCACACCGGGCATGACCGGATTGCCGGGGAAGTGGCCGTTGAAATAGGGCTCGTTGATGGTGACGTTCTTGATCGCCACCAACTCATCCTCTCCGACGAACTCCGCCACGCGATCGATCATCACGAACGGATAGCGATGCGGGATGGTGTCGAGAATGCGGCGGATATCGAGCGAGGTTTCCGTCGGCAGCACCTTCGTGGGCCGCGGTTTCTTTTTCGGCCCCTTGCGCTTCTCCTCGAGCTTTGCGTACAAGGCCTTGGTCAGCTCCGCGTTGGCGGCGTGGCCGGGACGCGTCGCGATGATGTGCGCCTTTAACGGCAGCCCGAGCAGCACGATGTCGCCGATGATATCGAGGATCTTGTGACGCACGAACTCGTCTTTGAAGCGCAACGGCTCCTTGGAGATGATCTTGTCGCCCTTGATGACGACAGCGCAGTCGAGCGAACCGCCCTTGATCTTGCCGAGCTTGATGAGCTCCTCGATGTCCTCGTAGACCGTGAAGGTGCGCGCCGCCGCCACCTGGGTCATGTAGGAATCGGGATCGATCGTCAGCGACAGGTGCTGGGTGTGGATGCCGCGGTCGTCCGCCGATGTACAGGAGATCTTCAGCGTATCATGGGGAATGGCAATGATCGTGGAGTTGCCCCGTGTGACCGAGACCGGCTCCTCGAGCACAAAATACTCGCGGTCCTTGTCCTGCTCGAGCGGTTCGCCCTGGAGAATGAGGTTAACATACGGCTTGGCGGAGCCGTCCATGATCGGAGGCTCGGACGCGTTCATCTCGATCACGACGTTGTCGATGCCGCAGCCATGCAACGCACTCAGGACATGCTCGACCGTGTGGATCTTGGCGTGTCCCGATTGGATGGTCGTCGCGCGCACGAGATCCGTGACGAGATCGATCCGGGGCTTCAACTCCGGCTGACCCGCGAGGTCGACGCGTTTGAAGACGATGCCGTGGTTGGCCGGCGCCGGCTTCATGGTGAGCGTGACAGTTTCGCCGGTGTGCAGCGCCTGCCCTTGAATGGAGACCTCGCGCGCGAGGGTGCGTTGTTTCATGGGATTTTAGGCGGAGTGTCCGCATGCGGACAGCGAGGGCAAGTCCCGAGATGACAGCGGTGTTGCGCGCGGAACAGGGAGTCCGGCCTCCCCGGCGGGCGCGAGGCCTTGACACTGGCGAAGAGCGGACGTTATTCCAGACCCCTTTCGCAACTCCGCAACCCGTCCAACGATATGCCTTCCGCCAACGACATCCGCAAGGGACAAGTGATCAAGTATAACGGCGAGCCTCACCTCGTCATGGAGACCCAGCACCGCACGCCGGGCAACCTGCGCGCCTTCGTGCAGGTGAAGATGCGCAATCTGCGGTACGGCAAATCGCTGGACCAACGGTTCGCTTCCACGGATTCGATGGAAGTGTTGCCCACCGAGAAAAAGACCCTCGAGTTCAGCTACGCGGACCGCGACACGTACTCATTCATGGATCCGGAGACCTTCGAGACCGTCGAACTTCCGGAGTCGCTCATCGGCGACGCGAAGAACTACCTCACCGCCAATGGCAAGGTCGACGTTCTCTTCGTCGACGAAAAGCCCCTCACGGTCGAGCTTCCCTCGGCCGTGAATCTGAAGGTCGTTGAGTCCGCGGACGGCATCAAGGGCGACACCGCGAGCAACGTCCAAAAGCCGGCCACCCTCGAGACCGGCCTCGTGGTGCAGGTTCCGCTCTTCATCAAGGAAGGTGAGCTGATCCGCGTGAGTACGGCGGACGGTTCTTACCTTGGCCGCGTCTAAGACGACATCGGCATCCTGTTTCCCCCTTAACCCGCGGCACACTCCGCGGGTTTTTTTGTGCCGTTCCGGAGAGCCTCGCCCTCGGCGCGCTACTGCAACGCGGCAACCGCGCTGAGATAACGGTGCTGGGCCTCGACCGAGCTGCTTGCCGAGCAGTCGAGGTCATGGATCAGTCCATCCTGCAGACCGTAGATCCAACCGTGCACGCGCAGCTCCTGGCCCCGCGACCACGCGTCCTGGACGATGGTGGCGCGGGTTACGTTCATGACCTGCTCAATCACGTTGAGCTCACAAAGCCGCGCACCGCGCGCTCCTTCATCGGGCAGCGAACAAAGGCAGCCGCTGTGCTTGTCCTTCACGTCCTGCACGTGCCGAAGCCAGTTGTCGGCGAGGCCGACCCTCTGGCACCGCATCGCCGCCTGCACACCACCGCAGCCGTAATGCCCGACGACCATGACGTGCTTCACCTTCAAAACATCGACCGCGTATTGGATCACCGAGAGGCAGTTCAGATCGGTGTGCACCACCACGTTGGCAATGTTGCGGTGAACAAACACCTCGCCGGGCAGGAGGCCGATGATCTCGTTGGCCGGAACCCGGCTGTCGGAACAGCCGATCCAGAGATATTCCGGCGTCTGCTGACGTGACAGCTTTTGGAAAAACTCCGGGTCGCGGCGACGGATGCTTTCCGCCCATGCCCGGTTCTGCTCAAACAAACGGCTGAGGGACTCCATGGGACACCCCACGATTTCGATGCCCCCGAGCTTGTCCACACCTAAGCTCGCAGGCGCAAACGTCCGCCGCTCGTGGACTTTGGCTTCGGGGTGCTCATGGTAAACCCCTTGCACATGAAAATCCTCCTGTTGCTCGCCGCCGCGCTCGTGGCCCCGGTTTCATCCGCGGCTGACTCGCTGCGCACGACCCTGATCGCGCCCACGGAAGCAGTCCGCGCCGGCGCCGAGGGGGAACTTATCCTTGCCGTGTTCAACCCCTCCGACGAGACCC
Source organism: uncultured Opitutus sp. (assembly GCA_964406745.1). GTDB lineage: Bacteria > Verrucomicrobiota > Verrucomicrobiia > Opitutales > Opitutaceae > CAMAXB01. The sequence continues at coordinate 2,404 of CAYOSX010000007.1, read as the reverse complement.
TCGCCTGGAACTCTCCCCCGGTACTCGACGCGACCCTCGTATCCACCGGGCGAAGCCAGCCGGTGCAACTGCGTCTGCGCCAGCCGGCGGAGCAGCAGGCCATTCCCGCGGGGGGCTTTGCCGAGACTTCCTACGCACTTTCGCTTCCCGCTGACCTCACCGGCTTCGTCATCGTTGAAATCGCGACCGATCACACCGGCATCCTTCGCGCGGTCCTGAACACCGCGTCCGCCGATGAACCCCTCCCTTCCGTCCTCTCCCCCGAAACGGCCGAGCCCCCGCTTCGACCGGCCGACCAGATCTCCCAACAGCGCACGTTCGCCGGGCGCTTCGCCGCGCACGAACCGGTCTACTTCATCTACGGGCCGGATGCCCCCGGCGCGAAATTCCAGTTCAGCTTCAAGTACCGGCTGCTGGCTTTCGACGCGGGCGAAGGTGTCGACGGCGCCCACACGGGCAGTCGCCTGCAGTTCGGCTACACCCAGCGCTCACTGTGGGACATCGATGCGGAATCGAGCCCGTTCTACGACTCGTCCTACATGCCTTCGCTCTTCTACGAGTTGATCTCCACGCCGGAGAAATCCGATGGCGGCCTCAACTGGCTGGGGTTCCAGGCCGGCGTCCAGCACGAGTCGAACGGGCGCGACGGGCTCGATTCGCGCAGCCTCAACACGCTCTTCCTTCGCACCGGCATCGTCGCCGGCCGCATGGAGGGCTGGCACCTCACCGCGTCCCTGCGCGGATACGGCTACGTGACCAGCCTCTCTGACAACGAGGACATCGAGGACTATCGGGGCTACGCCGACTGGCTCGTCACGGTCAGCCATGGAAACGGGATCATGCTGTCATACGCCGGACGCGCCGGGCGCGATTTCGATCGCTTCAGCACGCAGCTGGACCTTTCCATTCCGGTCCGTTTCCGCCTGTTTGATTTCGCAACGTACTTCCTGATCCAATACTACAACGGCTACGGCGAAAGCCTCCGTTCCTACGAAATGAAATCCGAAACCGTCCGCGCAGGCTTCTCGTTCGTGCGCTGAACGGTGCTCAGACCACGCGCGCCCACAGTACCTTCAGGTACCGGCTCTCCAGGCAGTTTGAATACACGGGATGATCGGGGCCCGGTCCGGTGCGATCGAAGAATTGCAGGCGCCGGTTCTGCCGGTGGGCGGCCTTGATCACGTGCGCCTCGAAATCCTCAAGGCTGAGCAGACCGGAGCATGAACAGGTCACAAAGATCCCGCCGGACTTCACGAGTGAGATCGCGAGCAGGTTGAGGTCCTCGTATTTCTGCCGGCCCTCCCAGTTGCCATGTTCGTCGCGTGTGAAAATGAACTTGGGAGGGTCGAGCATGACGACGTCCCACGTCTCCCCGTTCTGCTGCATCTGCCGGGCGTAGGCGAAGGCGTCGGCATGGACGAACCGTAGACGTGCCTGGTTGAGGTTCGCATTGCGTTTCGCCTGGGCGATGGCCGCTTCGTCGAGATCGACAGACGTCACCTCGTCCGCGCCACCCAGCACCTTCGCGTTGAGCGAGAAGCCGCCCGTGTAACAGCAAAGATCGAGCACGCGGGCCCCCTTCGTGAAACGGGCGAAGCCACGGCGGTTTTCCCGCTGGTCGCAAAAGAAACCCGTCTTGTGCCCCTCGGCGAAGTCGACCTCGTAGCGCACGCCATGCTCGCGGATCTTCACCTTGGAGGGCGCGGCGGCGTTGGTTTCGTTGAAGGTCGAGGGCTTGATGCCCTCGAGGCTGCCGAGGTCGTGGTCGACCTGCACCCGCGCGAAGCGTGTGCCCGCGAGTTCATGCAGGAGAGGGAACCAGCGGGGAAGGCGCAAGGCCATGCCGAGCGAGGTGAGCTCGCACAACAAGGTGTCGCCATAACGATCAATGGTGAGGCCGCTGAGGCCGTCGCCGTCGGAATTGATCAACCGGTACGCATCGGTCGACTCGTCGAGCTTGAAGAGTTCACGACGCAACGAGACGGCACGCCGGAGCGCGCTCTCGAAATAAGCCTCGGTGACCGGCTCGGTTGAGTGACACACAACGCGAAGCGGAATCTTCGCGCGGGGGTTGTAGAGACCGCCGCCAGCGAGGTTGCCGTTCTTGTCGTAGACATTGACAAAGTCCCCCGGGCGCGCGTCCGGCGAAACCTGCCCGAGCAGACGCGGGAAAATGGCAGGTTGAAACGTGAAGTATTTCAACTGGGCCCACGGCCGCGCCCACGCCGACCGATCGAATTTCAACGGCGCTGCTTTTTCCGGACTTTCCCCGGACAACGATGAAGACATGCGGGATTCCTTCCAAAAAAGAGACCGACCGGCAATCCGGTCGGTCTCAAATCAATCTGGTCTCGGGCAATCGTCGCGCGAGGTCCTCAGGCGACGCGCTCGACGACGAGCGGCG
>CAYOSX010000006.1:26628-45797 GCA_964406745.1 uncultured Opitutus sp. | reverse complement strand
ACAACCTGCCATAAAATGGATACTGTTTTATTTAAAATGCTCTAGCGGGTTCGTCGGCAATACCTCCAAATGCGGTTAAAAGTGCCGCCGCTCCTTGCGCGCATAATATCGTGTGGTGCTCCAAAAAAAGATCGGACAGGCGGGTCACTCCGCCTGTCCGGTTGACCGATGATTCAGACAGCGGCGTTCACGCACAAAGAGGTGACCTGTGCGCCCGCTGTTCGGGCCATCGGAAGTGAAGGGGAGGCGCCGCGGCGGGGGACCACGGCGCCTCCGGTCGTCCGTCAGAAGTCGAACGAGTTGGTGATGGCCCAAGTCATCCCCTCACGGATCATGCCGCGGGCCATGGATCCGTCGGGCTGGGTGGTGATGGCCTGCACCTTGTCGCCCTGGAAGGCATTCATGATGTTGGCCTGGATCGACCAGTTCACCTTGTCGGTCAGCTTGCGGCCGTAACGGACATTGAGGCCGGAGTTGTGGTAGGCCTCGTTCTTGTAGATCGTATCGAGGTCGACCACCGTGGCTCCATTGGCGTCAAGTTGATAGCCGTAGCCGATCGTCTTGGGCGACTCGTAGCGGTAGCTGCCGCCGACGGAGAAGCCGCGCAGGAACCCTTCGCGGAAGCTGTAGTTGGTGACGAAGTTGAAGCGCCACTTCGAGAGTTCGCCGACCGTCTGGCCGTTCTGCTGGAGCTGCACCTGGTAGGCATCCCACAACGAGTTGAAGCGCTCACGTGGCGTGTTGTTGTTCCCGGGCTGGCCGCCCAGTGCATCGTTGGTGAAGATCGGCACCCGGCCGACTTCCGTTTGGAACTCGGAGTACACAAACTCCATCACCTCGCTGAAACGTTCGCCGGGGATGTTGTCGCGGATCGCCTCCGTCTTGGAAACGTTGGCGGAGACGCGCCAGTTGCGGGTGAGATTGGCGACGAGTTCGACTTCCCAGCCCTTCGAGATCGTATCCTCCAAAAGGACGGCGTTCTCGGGATAAGACCAACGCATGCCGGGTGCATTGATCGACCCGGGGAAAACACCATCGATGGGAAGCCAGGCCTGGACCGCTTCGGGAAAGCGTTGGGCGAAACGCTCCTCGAAGGCGAGCCACGCGTTGGCCGCGGAAATGTTCTGCGGAACCCAGATGCGCTGGTTCGCCAGGCGGGTTCGCTCGGCGGAGGTTAGGGTACCGGCCAGTTCCTTTGCCTCGAGGTTCGGATCGATACGGCCGTAGTTGACCAGTTGCTGTCCGAGAACGCGGTCAACCCCTTGGAAGCCCTGCCAGAACGCCTGCTCCAGGAGGAACTTCCGGCTCTGGAGGGTCGAGGTAGACGAGGCGTTGTTGACCTTGGTCTCGAACTTGGTGCCGCGAAGAATCCACTTACCGTCCTTGGTGGAGAGGACGATGCTCTGATCCGTGGTACCACCCTGCGCGCTGAGCACCGGCTCGCGGAAGACACCGACACGGAGCGGGTCGGGATTGGTGTTCTCACCCTTGGCATAGAGGAACGAGACCTCGAAGGGCAGGTTGTCGAACAGACGATGGGCGTGGAGGACGGCGGACCAGTTGGTCGAGTTGCCTGTCTTGATGATGGGGTCGAAGCGGAAGGCCGCCCGGTCCGGATCCACGGTCGGTCCGGAGATGGCCCGGTCCCATGTGTAGATCCACGACTTGTAATCGTCCTCGCGCCAGCCGTAGGTGCCGACGAGCGCGCCGTCGAGGAACTTGCCCTGCCAGGCGAAGGCCTTGGACGAAACCTTCTCCTGCAGGTTGTCGCGCACGCGGGTCAGGTAATCGCGCGAAGCCTCGTCAGTGGGTGCACCGATGAGACGGACCGTGCCCGTGGTCCAGCCCCGGTAGTTGTTTGGGTTCTGGGCGGCGCGGCCGTAGACCGGATCGGAGGCAAGCGGGTTGACGCTGGGATTGAAGTTACGGTAGTCGGCGTCGAAGTAACGGTACTCGTAGTCTCCGGTGATCGGCGGAGAGCCGGGGCCGATGTTGCGGATACCGAGATCCTGGCTCAGGGAGCGGCCGGCGAGGCTGTCCGAAACGTAGAAATAATTCAGCGTGCGGGAATTGGTCTGGAACTGGTTCCGGCCGTTCGGATTCGCGAAGACCAGACGGTTGTCCACCCAGTCCATGTCCACACCGTTGGACATATAGTCGTACCGCCGTTGCACGACCTTCTGCTCGGAAACGGTACCGGTGAGGAAGTGCTGCCCGAGGGCACGGAGGAAGCCGTTGCGCGACTCCTTGCGGAAATCGTGCTCGAAGAAGAGCACGCCTCGCCAGGAATCCCGATCGGCGGTGATCGCACGGGAGCCGGTGAAGGGAGATTCGCGGAAGTAGGCCTTGCCGGCGTTGGGATTCGGGCTGCCGTCCGGAAGAAGTGCGCTTGCGTCGATGCGGAGCGTCGAGTTGGAGCCCATGGCGGCGTAGCGATCGAACTCCATCTCCTGTTTGAAGTACTGCAGATTGTAACTGAGCTTGTTGTCGAAGAAGGTGTGGGTGAGCTCAGCCCGGCCGAGGTTCCAGTCGCGCATCTCGCGCTTGGAGTTTCCGTCGATCAGGTTGTCATAGAAGTTGTACATGTTCTCGTTGGTGAGAACCCGCTCCTCGTAGCGGTTGGCGAACGGCAGGCCGAGGACATTGGCGTAGGACGGATGTCCGTTGACGAAGACCGGCAGCACGGTGCCGCCCACGTAGGAAACATTGGAACCGGAGGTGGCGGGGGCGTTGATGAGGAGGTTGTTGCCGTTGATGCGGTAGCTGTTGGCGGAGTTGATCTGTCGCTCGTAGATGCTCGTAGGCTGGGCGGAGCCGTCATAGGTGAGGACGATCATGCCGTTGCCCCAGCCGGTGCCGATCAGGGGATTCGCACGCTGGTCAGGCTGACCGTAGTTGAGGAAGAGAAAACGCTCGTGGGCGGGGTTGGAACGGTCGATCACGTTGCCCTCAAGGCCCCCCTCGGAGGAGGGAAGGAAGAAGTAGCTGAGGTTGTCGACGGGCGGCTGACCGCGCCGGCTGTTGGACTCGAGATCGCCAGTCTCGACCGAGAGCTCGAGCTTGAAGGTGGAGCCCGGTCTCTGCAGGAAGCGGGGCGTGATCTTCGTGGTGAGATAGACGCGTTCGTCGAGTTGGAAGGCCGGATCCTGGCGGTACTTCTGGTCGTTGCGAAGGATGGCGAGGCGCGCGGAAACGACGTCCTTCACCAGCACCTGGTTGTAATCGAAGGTGCCGCGGACGCTGCCGTATTCATCGAAGCGCAGCTGCACCCGGCCGCGGTTGCGATCGTGGGCACGTACGTTGGAGGCATTGATGATACCCGCAGGGCTGCCCAGACCGAAGAGCAGCGAGTTGGCGCCACGGATGACATCGATGCGGTCCGTGTTGTAACCGTCCCAGGGGATGTCGCTCTTGAAGTAGTTGAGCGTGTTGTCAGCGGCGGCCAGACCGCGAATGCGAGTGTTGGCGTTGCCGTTGCCGAAGTTCTCGTTCTCCTCGCCCTGGGAGTTGGCGTTGACGAAGGTACCCTGTGCCCCGCCGACGTCGGTGTTCACCGTGAAGGCGAGCAGCGTTTCGTTATCGAAGGCGCCGATGTCCTCGAGGAAGTCCTTCGTGTAGACCGAAATCGCCGAACCCACGTCGGAGAGCTGCGTGCGGATCAGCGTGCCGCCGAGGGTCGAGGTGGCCACGTAGCCGTCGTCTTCGTCGGTGCGCACTTCGAAGGGAGGCAGCACCACCGAGGCTTCCTGTGCGGGTGGAGGAACACCGTTGTTGGGGGTAACCTGCGCGGAGGACGCGAGGGGCAGGAGCAAAAGCCACGCGATTCGGTGGAATCGCGCGGGCGAGGCACACGGGGGCTTCCCGGCGCTGGCAGCATGGGGTGTGTTCATGGCGTTGTGCATGTTTGGGTTGGGGACTCTGACAAAAGGAGTGGCTCAGGGCTGGGACGGGGCGTGCGCGGCAAGGCGGCGGTCGACGGCCTGCCATGTTTCCCACGCAACGGTCTCAAGGTAGCGCGCCGTTTCGGCGTCGACCGTGGCGGTGAGGTTCATCGACATGTGCCGGCGCATCCACTTCGGCAGCCGCGCCTGATACGCATCGGGCTGGAACGCAGCAATACGGGCCTCCTCGGCGGCGCGTTCGGCGTCGGTCTCAGGCTTGGGCAGGCCGTGCGGCCAGACCGGGAAGGTGCGAGGCAACCGGCCCACGGGCGACTCTCGCGTGAGCGCGGCGTAGAAGCACGCGACGTTGAGGTAGTGTCCGAGGTCGCCGGGATGCGAGTTGTCCTTGGGATGCTGCAACAGCAGGTCCGGCCGCTCAGCGTACACGCGGGCCCAGGCGGAGGAGCAGGGGGCGAAGTGACGGATGCGGTTCGCCGCCGCGAGTTCGAAGATCCGCGCACGCCCCTCGGCCTCACGCGCTCCGCGACCCCAACCCATCTCGTAGAACACGGGCTCCCCTCCGGCCGCACGGATCTCCGCGCAATACCGCGTGATCGCATCACGATGCAGGTTGCCCGTTCCGGTCGGATCGTCGTCGCCCATGATGAAGCGGGCCACGGTCATCAAGACCACGAGCTCCGGGCGCTCGGCGCGGAGCTTGCCAAGGAAGGTCTGGCCGCGTTCCACCCCGTATTCATAACGAGCAAAGCCAGGTTCAAGGTAGACGCGGATGTCACTGCCACTGCGGCCGACGATGTCGGGCACCACGGCGACGTTCGGATGCGTCGCCAGCCGATGATCCACCGCCTTGGCCACTTCACGCGGAAGGTCGTTCCAATAAGCGCTGCTGCTGCCGGCGAAGAGCAGACGGACTTCGGAAGCGCCGGTGATGCCTGAAACGGCCGCCTCCAACGCCGCCGCGGGTAGGGCATCGCGGGATGTGAAGACGCGCAGCGCGTCCGTGGCCGACTCGTTGGTCCACTCCACGCGAATGCGGGTCGGGCTCAACAGCGTGACCACGTCGAGGGGCGTCCAGTTTCGCTTCTCCTCCAGCGACCAGCGGGCCGGCGCCGGCGCCTCTTTGTGCGTCGGATTGGGCACGAACAAAGGATTGGTCACCGCGAACAACCGGTCGTCCGCCACGAAACCGACAATGGGATCGGAAAACTCGACCTCGGCGGCAAGCGTCACCCGGCCCCGTCCCTTGGTCGCCTTGTCAAAATAGACCATGTGGCTGTCAATCCGTGCCCCGCCAACGTCGCGCGTATCCAGGCCTTCGATCTCATCCCACCGGTTGAGGCGCTGAACCTCCAGCCGTCCTGAGGGGATCAGGACGCCCTCCTTCTCGACAAAAGCGAGGATCTGCGTGTCGGAACTCACAATCGGCTCGTACCAGAAATTCGGCGCGGGCGAGACGTTCACGCTCTTGTCCCACACCACCTCTGCGGAGACGGGCGGCGAAACGAGCATTCCCGCCAGCAGCGCAAAAGGACCAAGTTGTCGCGCGAAAGTGGATACAGCTGAACGGAGAAGGTTTAGCGGTCTCATGGAGTAGAGCTGGTTTCGACCGCCTCCAGGTTGCGCGTGTGGCGGAAGGGGTAGGATTGCACGATGCCGACGACAACCTGGCTGAGCCGGTAACCGTCGGCGGCCGCGGCGCGCTCGATCTCCGCCACGGCCGGGAGATCGTAGAGCTCGAGCTTGCGGCCGAGCGCATAGCCCAGCAGGTGCTCGACGAAGCCGCGGGTGAACTCACCGGGCGCGCGCATCAGCGCCTGCTTGTAGCCGGCGGGACCGTCGAAGCTCTCCCCGTTCCACTCCCCCCGCGCGTCGACCGGCTGGCCACCGTCGGTCTCGCGCCAGCGTCCCACGGGATCGAACCGCTCGAGTGCGAAGCCCGGCGGGTCGAGCCGCACATGACACGAGTAACAGGCGGCCTGATTGCGATGGGCCTCGAACTTCTCGCGGATGCTGATCGCCGCGGCTTCCTCCTTGGTGTCGTTCTCGATCGCAAAGGCGACCTTGGGTTCCTGCGGAGGACGGTTGAAGATCGTCTCCAGCAGCCACGCGCCGCGTTTCACCGGACTCGTGCGAAACGGGAGTGACGTGACCGTGAGCGGGCCGGCCATGGCAATGAAGCCGCCGCGGGTGCGATCCGGCAGGGACGTGCGCACCCACGTGTTGGCCACTTTGTTTGCCGCCGCGCGTACTTCGCGATTGCTGGCCCCCGGCGGCGTCACCGGCGGTGCCACGGGGGAGGCCAGGCCATAGAAGCGCGCGAGACGCGGATTGAGCCAGGTGTACTCCGCCCCGATGAAGTCGAGGATGCTGCGATCCTCGACCATCACGGTTTCAAACAACAGGAGGGCTTCGACGAGCATGGCTCCATGCAACGTGTCCTTGCCCTGGGGCCCGGAGTAGAACGCCTTGAAGAGGTCCGTGTCGGGCTTGGCCGTCGAAAGCTGGTCCAGGCGCAGCCACTGCGTGGCGAACGATTCACTGAGTTCGCGCGCCCGCGGGTCGCGCAGCATGCGACGCGTCTGCGCCTCGAGCACCGCGGGTTCTCGAAGGCGTCCGGCCCGGGCCTCCGACAGAAGCACGTCGTCGGGCGTCGACGCCCACAGGAAATACGCCAGACGCGCGGCCAGTTCATGGTCGCCCAGCGGCCGCACGGAACCCGACGCCGGATCGGCGGCCTCGCTGAGGTAAAGGAGATGAGGCGACGCCAACGCGGCCTGCACCACGAGACGTCCGGCTGCGATCTCGTCCTTTCCGGAACGACGCGCGGACTCCCAAAGCTCAGCATACAACGCCAGCTCGTCCGTGGTCGGGGGCCGGCGGAAAGCCCGCTCAAGAAACGCGGCCACCCGCTCCCGCGCCGGCGGCGGAGGCCCGAGACGGGGCTTGGGCGTCGGCGGAGGCAGAGCCGCCTCGACCTCGACAGGGCGCGGCTCGATGAACGTGGTCAACGGTGCCGCCGGCAGGTCCTGGGCGATGCCATTGGTAATGAATCCAAGGTCATCGATCAGCACATAGTCTCCACTGAAGGCGGATCCATCGACGGTGAGCGCGAGCAGGCGTTCGCCGGGCGGCGCCTCGAAGGAAAAGAACGTGGTACCGCCCGCGCCCTCCGCAATCACCGCCGACTGGCGTGACTCGGTCGCGTCGGAGAATCGCGCCGTCAGCGTCACAGGCCCGCTCTGTCCGCGCCGGCCCAGGACGCAGAGCGCGACAGTGCGGACGCCTTCCTCCGGATCGTCGCTCTCCACGCGAAAGGTGAGTTCGTAGGTCTTCTCGCCTTTCGCCTTGTTGGCAACGAGCAGGTTTCCGGACGTCGCCTGCGCGGTGGAGAATCCGACCAGCCAGAGATCCTTGTCCGGATTGAGGAGGAGCGTACGCCCTCCGAAGGGCACACGGAGCACGCCGCCCTTGCCCGCGACGGTCCGGTTGGCGTTCTCACTGGGGACGTCGAACACGCCCCCCAAGCCGTTGCGCACCGCCTCGACCAGCTGTGCGCGGAAGTCGACGAGCGACAACGCGCTGCCCGCGGCCGTCGGCAACCCGGCGGCATTGGGAGCAAAACCCGCGACGGCGGGCGCCGGTGCGGCTTCGCGCCTGGGCGCGGCCGCAACGGGGGTTGGAGGAGGAAGCGTCGCCGGGTCTACCCCGACCAGCGTCGCAAAAGCGGGGCTGAGTCGGACAAGATCCGGGTGATTCGCAATCTCGCCGGCGAGGGCGACGTACTGCTCGAGCAACAGGGAAGACAGATTGTTGGCGTCACCACGATTTCGATACCCATGCTCGGCGCGATTGTCGCCGGGCAGGCCCGACGATGGCAGCAGGACCGGGTACTTGTTACCCTGTTCGCGCCAGGCAACTTCAACGACATCGCCCAGTGCACCCTTGGCGGGGTCGAAGTATGCCTTGTGCGCAAAAGGCAGCCGCTCGGGGAACATGAAGACGTCCGTCGACAGGCCGAGCAGGTCGCGCACGGTGTTGTTGTACTCGAGGCGCGTAAGGCGGCGCAGCACCGGCTTTCCCGGGTCGCGCGCGGCAAGATGCGGATCCGGCTGGCCCGCAAGATGCACGATCCACTCGACCAGCCGGCGGCGCTCCCCCTCGGAAGGCTGGAACTCGTCCTTCGGCGGGGGCATCTGGCGCGACTCCACCTTGTCGAGCACGGCGCCCCAGAGCGCACGCTGGCTCAGCGCGGTCGTGAAGTCGCTGAACTGCTCGAGATCGAGCCCGCTCTTCCGCGTCCCTTCGTCATGGCAATCATAACAGTACTCCCGCAACAACGGCAGGACCTCGCTCTCGAACACCGGTGCCGAGGGACCGGGCGTTGCGCCGAGGGAAAAGACCGCGGAGGTAAGAAAGAGAGCCGCGGTGCGGAGGGGAGGAAGCGCGCGGTTCATGCGGTGACCTTTCCCAATTCGCGCAGCGTGTCGCCGATCGCGCGGAGGTTCTCCAGCCGCATCTCGTCGTACTCGCGCGAGATCAGAATGCCTTCCGCGCCGGCCTCGAAGGCGGCTCGCACCGCTGCGCGCAGGCCATCGGGCGTGCTGCCCGCGGGAGCCGTGTTCGGGGAGTCATCCGGCGCCGTCGGAGGCGGCACGTCCACGCCGATGCCAGGAATGACCGGACAGCCTCCTTGCACCACGTCGACGATCCGGCGGGTCTCGCGTCCCACGTACTCCGCGCTGAGTCCGCGTTGCGTGAGTTCGTCCAGACCGGGCTCGACCGCAGGATCGTAGCCGCGCAGGGCGTAATGCAGCTCCAGTGCCACCGGCAGGGGAACCTCCGCCAGCGGTCCTTGCTTCAGGCGATCAAGGTGCCACGAGCGCAGACGCGGCCCGAGCACATCGTGGTAAAGGATCGGCTTGATGAAATCGGTGTACGGCACGACGTCCGCATAGCTCATCTGCGCGAGAAAGAGTCCGTCCCAGGAGGTGTTCTGGTGGTCGAAGTGCCGGCCCACCTTTGCCTCCGGGCGCGCGGCTTTCACGAGCGCGTAGGTCCGCCGCCCCTGATCCTCGAGGGCGAGGCGCCATTGAAAATCCCAGGCCAGCACCTCCGGATACTGAATCAGGATGCGAAGCACGTTGGTGAAAACGCCATCCGGCGGCCGCGTGCCGCCTCCGCGTATCGCCGTGACGAACCGGTGCAGGCGGCCAAAGCCCTCCCGTGCCCGCGCCACGTCGACTCCTTCACGCCGGGCGCGCGCTTCGCAATGCGTGCAGAAGCAGAACGGCATCGCCCCCCGCCAGAGCAGTTCCGAGAGCGGCCCCACCCGTTCCGCCCCCCACTGATAACCGTCGAGCGGGTAATGGCGGATAGTGTCGTCGACCAACGCATCCCAGAAACCCTGCCATTCGGGATTGTTGCGACAGGGCTGGTGCGAAGGGCGGCCATCGAGGCCAACACTCATCGCCTTGCCGGCATTCTTCACGCGGCCGCGCAGTTCCGCGTCGCCGGGCTCGAGAATGCGGGCGTACAGCTTGAGGCCGCGCCGCCGGCACACCGGCAGCAACTCGGCAAACAGGTCGCGGTCGCCGTACTCCTCGTCGGCTCCCGGTCGCGGAATGCGCAGGGAGGTGTCCGCGAACCGCTCCTCCCGGTGGCGCAGCCAGACCCGGGTGATCTTGCGCCGGCGTTCGTCGCGGATCGGGATGCCATGATCCGCGTACGCGGACGGCGGGCGATTATGCGCCGCGTACCAACTGTGGCTGTAGAGAAAGAGCGCGTTTGCCCGCGCGGTGGATTGCACCGTGTCGAGGCAGCGCTCAATGCCCTCGTCGAGCAGGCTGTGCCCGGCGATCTGAATGCCCACCAACGCGTCGTCCGCCTCGGCGGAAGATTGGGCGCGAAGGAGGGACGGCGTGGCGAGCGCGAGGCCCGCCTGGGCCGTGCGCGCGAGGAAGGTTCTCCGGTTCATCGACTCGCTCATGCGACCAGTTCCCGCAGAGTGCCGGTGCTGTCGGCGAAACGCTCCCGCGATACACCGGCTTCCTGGGCCAGCGTCAGCCAGAGGTCGGCCAGCGGACGAAATCCGTCGTAACGGAGGTGTCCGCGACGCAGGTTTCCTCCGGCGAGCAACACCTGGAGATCGCGGTAGTTATGCGTATCCCCATCGCTGATACCGCTGCCCATCGCGAGCACGCATGAGTCCAGCAGCGTGCCGTCGCCCTCGCGGATCGACTTCATGCGCTCCACGACGTGCGCGTAGAACTCGATGTGAAACCGGTCGATCTTCGCGATGGCCTCTTTCGCCTCGTCGCCCTTGGTGTGCGTAAGCACGTGGTGATTCTGCGGCTTGTCGAAGACGCCGTGGTACATGCGCGGCGAATCCCAGCGCTCGGGGTCCACGACGAGGGTCGCGACCCGGGTAAGATCCTGCTGGAAGCCGAGCACGAACATCTCGGCCATGAGGCGGAGGTATTCGCCGCGGTGTTCGGGGATGCCCGCCGGCTCGGGGAACGGCGGCGGACGCAGTTGCGAAGCCACGCGCTCCGCGCGCTCGAGGCGCTGCTCGGCGCCGCGCACGCTGGTCAGGTACTCGTCGAGCTTGTCGCGATCGTCGCGACCCAAGCGGCGCGAGAGGGCGTTCGCTTCCTGGCGGACGAGGTCGAGGATGCTGCGCGCAGGCTCGACCTCCGGGCGACCGAAGAGGCGGCGAAAGACCGCGCGCGGGTCTTTCTCGGTGTTGGCCGCGTAGCCCGGACCGGCCCAGGAGATGCACTCGAAGTACTTTGTCTCCTTATTGTCGGCGAAGTCGTTGCAACTCAGCTCCAGCGATGGAAGCAACGTCTCGCCGCCAATGCGCCGGGCGATCACCTGGTCGAGGGTGATGTTGGTCGGAAAGGCGCCATCAAGCGTCTCAACCGGCGGCGAACTGGTCAGCCAGCAGGCGCCGCACTGCGCATGCACGCCCGTGCCGCCGACGTAGGTGCGGTCGAGTCCGGTGACCAGCGTGATGTCCTGCTTAACGGGCGCCAGGGGCTCGAGCGCGCGCGGGAGCGTCCACGCGGTGCCGGTCTCGGCAGGAAGAAAGGTGGCCTGATTGTACCCGTTGGGCGTGTAGATGAAGGCGAACCGCTTCGGCGGAGCGGCCGGCGCGGACCGGCCGGCCGACGCACGCAGAGGCGACGGCAGCATCGCGTTCAACATGGGCAGGGCGACAGCCACGCCGGCCCCCCGAAGGAAGGTGCGGCGCGACAAGGGACGGGAAAGGGCAAGGTGCATGCGAAAGAGAGTTCAAGGGATCGAGCCGTGCTCGACCGGGGGCGGGGTCCTTGAACCTATTCGATTCGCGGCCGGTGCCTCTAGTGTCCATTGGTATAGTGCCGCGGGGATCGCTGCCTTGCGGGCTTGGCTTGCGGGTCGGATTGCACGATGCAGGAGGGGCGCTCACGCCTGCTGCGCGCGCCCGCCCCGCTCCATGGTTGCCTTCGCCCCCGCCGCTCCCGCCCGTCTTCGTCGCCGCCTCGCGTCCCCGGCCCTGCGCCTGGGTGGTGCGTTGGCCCTGGCGGGGGCCGCCTGCCTGCCGCTTCGGGGCGCCGAGGCTGCGCCGCTGCCGCTGCTGACGACGGTCCGGCAGGTCAAGCAACTCACGCCGGACGAGGCCGCGCGCGGTTATCCGGTCAAACTGCGCGGCGTCGTCACCTATCACGCACCCGGCGTCTCGTATCGCTTTCTGCAGGACGAGACCGGCGGGACGTATTTCTCGAATCCGAACGCGGACCCGCTCGACCTCGCCCCGCTCGAACCAGGCCTCGTGATCGAGGTCGAGGGCGTCACCCACGCCGGCCAGTTCGCGCCCTTCGTCGGCCGCGGCACGCGGCCCACGCTCGCCTGGCGCGAACTCGGGCGAGGTCCCCTGCCCACGCCGCGACGCGTGTCCATCGGCGACCTGGCCGACCCGCAGTTCCACAGCGAATACATCGAACTCACCGGCGTGGTGCGCCACGTCAAGGAGCTGAACTTGCCGGACGCGCCCGCGAAGGCGGTCTCGATCCGGGTCGGCAGCAACACCGCCGTCGTCACCGCGCAATACTTCGACGCTCGTGGCGCGGCCCTGTTATCCGATCGCATCCTCGGGGCCCGCGTCACCGTGCGCGGGGTCTACGGGTCGATCTTCAACGAGCAACGGCAGATGGTCGGCTTTCGCCTGTTCGTCGATCCGGACCGCGGCCTCGACGTGGAGGAGCCGGGGCCGGCCTCGCCCCTCGATCAACTCCCGCTCACCCCGGTTTCCGCCCTCATGCAATTCCAGGGAACGACGCGCGGATCCCCGATGGTGCGAATTGCCGGCACCGTCACCGGCGTCGTGCCCAAACAGGGTTTCTATCTCGAAAGCCAGGAGCGCGGCGTCTGGGTGGAGAGCGCCAACGCCACCCGTCTGCCCGAGCCGGGCGAACGAGTCACGGTCGCGGGCTTCCCGGCGCTCGGGGTGTGGAACCCCATCCTGAAGGACGCCTTCCATCGGTTCGAAAGCCGCGCCACGCTCTCCCCGCCGCGGATCATCACGCCCCAGGAAGCGCTCTCCGGACGGTTCGACGCCCGTCGCGTCGCGATGGAGGCCACGGTGCTCGATGTGCTCGCCGCGGAAGGCGCACCCACGGCCGTGCTGCGCCACGGGCAAACGGCGTTCTTCGCCGAGTGGCTCTCGACGGAAAGTCTTGCGACCCTGCAAGCCCTCGAACCCGGGACCCTCGTTCGCGTGAGCGGGATCTGTTTCAACAAGCCCCTGCTCTCCGGCCCGAACGCCTCCTCGCCGGACCCGCGCACGCCCTTGGTGTCGCGGGATCAGGTCAGCTTCCGGCTGCTCGTCGCCCATACCGGCGATCTCGTCATTCTGCGCGGCCCTTCGTGGTGGACGCCGGCGCGCATCTGGACGGCGCTCGGCATCACCGCGCTGCTCGCCGTGGCGTTCTTCGGATGGAACCTCGCCCTGCGTCGACGCGTGGCGGCCCAGACGGAAATCATCCGCGCGCACGCGACCCGCGAAGCCGTGCACGAGGATCGCACTCGCATCGCACGCGAGCTGCACGACACGCTGGAGCAGGAACTCACCGGCATCGCCGTGCAACTTGATGCCGTGAGCGACCGCCTCCCAGGCGAGCACGGGGCGGCGGGTGCGCTGGGGACGGCGCGTGCCTTGCTGCGCCACACGCGCACGGAGGCGCGCCGCTCAGTGTGGGACCTGCGCGCGGCCCTCCTCGAGGAGGGCGATCTGTTGCACGCCCTTCGCGAAACCGCCCGGCAGCTCGAGGGCGGCCCGGAGATTCGCGTACGCTGCGAGGGTGTGCCGCGCCGCCTTCCCGGGCGGGTCGAGACAAACCTACTGCGCATCGGGACGGAATCGATGACCAACGCGGTCAAACACGCGTCCGCCCGCAGCGTTGCCGTCACCCTGACCTTCTCCGACGACGTCACGCTCATGGTGGACGACGACGGGCGCGGCTTCGACGCCTCGCGCTCGACCTCGCTGCACGCGGGCCACTTCGGCTGGCTCGGCATCCGCGAACGGGCCGAGCGGATCGGCGCCGAACTGGTCGTGGACAGCCACCCCGGCTCGGGGACCCGCGTGCGCGTGCGCGTGCCCTCCTCGCGATTGCTGGCCGAGCGGGAGAATTTCTCGAACTCATGACAAAGTCCGCGCCTTCCCCGCTCCGCTTGATGCTGGTCGATGATCACTTTGTCGTCCGCGCCGGTCTCGCTTCCTCGCTTGCGATGGAGCCGGACGTGTCCGTCGTCGCCGAATGCGGCAGCGGCGAGCAGGCCATCGAAAGCTACCGCGAGCACCGCCCCGACGTGGTGCTGATGGACTGGCGCCTTGCGGGCATGAGCGGGGTGGAAGCGACCGCGGCCATTCGTGCGGAGTTTCCAGAGGCGAAAGTGGTCTCGTTCACTGTTTATGAAGGCGAAGAGGACATCCTGCGCGCGGTCGAGGCGGGGGTCGCCGGTTATCTTCCCAAGTCCTCCAGCCGTCAGGAGATCCTCGCCGCGCTGCGCGCAGTCCACGCCGGCGAAACGGTCTTTCCCGCGGCCATCGCCGCAAAGCTCTCTGCCGCACGCACCCGGGGAAAACTCAACGAGCGGGAAATGACCGTATTGCGTGCGATCGTCCGCGGCCGCTCCAACAAGGAGATCGCCGCCGAGCTCGGCCTCGCCGAAGTCACCGTGAAACTCCACGTCGGCCGCATCCTCGAAAAACTCGGCGTGCTCGACCGCACCCAGGCCACCGCGACGGCGCTGAAGCGGGGGATTCTGCATCTGGACTGAAGATCGTCGGAGACGTTCCCCGTCCTGGCCGGAACGGCCCACCCCAAACCAATTTGCAGGAGATCGCAGAGGGCGCACGGTAATCCATATATTGGATACGCCCGGCGCTCCGCAGTCTCTACGAGCTCCTGTTCAACAGCGATCCTTCGGAATGTTTACAGGAGATAACGGAGGCAACAGAGGATGCAGGTTGGAGCCCACCGCACGCCTGCGAAGTGTGACATAGACATCGCGCATTCAGCGACAGGATCTCCAAAGGCGGTTAAAAGTGTCGCCGCTCCTTCAATCCTTCTTGTCGTGCAGATGGCAGGCGGCGACGTGGTTCGCCGCAACCGTCTGCAAGACGGGTCGCTCGGTCTTGCACCGGGCGAAGCACTCCGGACAGCGTGGATGAAACGAGCACCCGGGCGGCAGCTTCGAGGGGTCGGCGATCTCGCCCTCCAGGTTGAACCGCATGCGCACGTCCGGATCGGCCTGCGGCACCGCCGCGATCAGTTCCTTGGTGTACGGATGCGCCGGAGCGGCAAAGAGCTGTTCCGACGGGCCGAGTTCGACCAGACGGCCCGCGTAGAGGACCGCCACGCGATCGCAGAAATGCCGGACGACATCGAGGTTGTGCCCAACAAACAAATACGTGAGCCCGAACTCCTCGCCGAGGTCCTGCAGCAGATTAAGCACCTGCGCCTGCACCGACATGTCGAGGGCCGAGACGGCTTCGTCGGCGACAATCAGCGCGGGCCGCATGATGAGCGCGCGGGCGATGCCGATGCGCTGGCGCTGTCCGCCGGAGAACGCATGCGGATAACGTTCCCGATGCTCGGGCTTGAGGCCGACCTTGCGCAGGACGTCGGCCACGCGATCGTCGAGTTCGCTTCCCTTGGCCAGCTTGTGGATCACGAGAGGTTCGCCCACGATGTCGGCGACGGTCATGCGCGGATTGAGCGAGGAGTAGGGATCCTGAAAGATCATCTGCATCTCCTGACGGAGCGGCTTGAGCGAGCGCTCGGGCAGCGCGGCGAGGTCCACCACTCCGCCGCGCGAGCGAAAGAGCACCTGACCGGAGGTCGGTTGCAGCGCGCGCAGGATGCACCGCGCCGCGGTCGTCTTGCCCGAGCCCGATTCGCCGACGATCCCCAGCACCTCGCCCCGTCGCAGCGTAAACGAGAAATCCTCCACCGCACGCACAACACCCACCTGCTTGCGCACGATTCCGGGCCGATAGATCGGGAAGTGCTTCGTCAATCCACGCACATCGAGCAACGTCTCGTTCTCCAACCCGGCTGCGGCAACCTCGGGGAGAATGCTCACGAGGCCCCTCCCGCTGCTCCGGCCGCCGCCAGCTCGTCTATCCGCACACAGGCCACCCGGCGGCCGTCGCGTGATTCCGTCGCCGGCGGCGGACCTCCGATGTCGCAACGGCCAGCCACCGCATGCTCGCACCGCGGATGAAACGGGCAGCCCGAAGGGATCGCGTGCAGCGACGGCACCGTCCCCGGGATGGAAGCCAGGCGCTCCGACCCGCGGTTGCATCCTGGCAGGGAGCGCAGCAACCCTTGTGTGTAAGGATGCCGCGGATACTTGAGCACCTCGCGCACCGGGCCGTGCTCGACGATCCGGCCAAGGTACATCACGGCCACCTCGTCGGCCGTCTGCGCGACGACGCCCAGGTCGTGCGTGATGAGCAGCACGGAGCAGCCGAGCTCGGCTTGCATCGTCTTGATGAGCCCGAGGATCTGGGCCTGGATGGTCACATCGAGCGCCGTGGTCGGCTCGTCGGCGATGAGTAGCTCGGGGCGGCAGACGAGCGCCATGGCAATGACCGCGCGCTGGCGCATGCCGCCGGAAAGCTCGTGCGGGTATTGGTCGACGCGGCGCTCCGGGGCGGAGACGCCCACGCGCCGCAGCATGTCGATCGCCCGCGTGCGCGCCTCGGCGGACGTGACGTCTTGATGCAGAAGGATCGCCTCCATGATCTGGCTGCCGACGGTGTGCACGGGCGACAGGGCCGACATCGGTTCCTGAAAGATCATCGAGACAAGTCCGCCGCGCACACGGTAGAGGCGCTCGTCGTCGTCACCCAGCGCGCTGATGTCGACGTCGCCCTCCCGCGCGGACCGCAAAAGGATCCGCCCCCCCACGATGCGCCCCGGCGGCTGGATCAGGCGCAGGAGCGAATAGCTCGTGACACTTTTCCCGCATCCCGACTCACCCACGAGCGCCAGCGTTTTTCCCCGTGGAATTGCAAACGAGACGCCGTCGACCGCCGGCAGAGCCAACCCGTCGTCGGTGAAAAAATGCGTCCGCAGGTCCTCGACTTCGAGGATGTTGGCGGGAAGCGGCCTGTGGCCGGCACGTGGAGACAGGGACGTCATCGGGACAAAGGCGGACGGCATGACAATGCACGTGAACCTTCGCGCAAGACGGTTTGCCGAAGCAATCCCCAACGGGACTGAGCAGGAAGGACGGACAGGGCCTCCCGATGGCGGCGTACCCACTTCGTTTCCTTCTTGGCGAGGTTCTCCCGCGAAGACCTCCGGGATTATCGGCGCGAGGGTTCACTTCTCAGCGTCTCGGCGTCTCAGCGGGATTCACTTTTCCCGCAGAGATGCAGAGGCGCAGAGGAGGGTCGTTCGCCTTCGTGGCTTCCCGCTGTCTCCGGGTCCAAGCGCGGTGCAGCATGAAACTACCCGCGCCACGGTCGACGTTGAACCTGCGACCTTTGACGTTTGACGGAAGTTATTCCGGCAGGCCGGCGGCGGCGACGGTCTTGCGGAGGGTGGCGAGTTCCCGGGTGTAGATCGCCTTGGCGGCCGCGTTCTTTTCGGCCTTGGTCATGGTCTTCTCGTCGCGGTCGAACATCGGGTACTCGATGTGCAGCGAGATCGGACCCGAGCAGCCCGCGGCCGCGTAAAGTTTGTAGAACTGCACCAGGTCGACCATGCCTTCGCCCAACGGCACATGCTTGGCGAGCCAGGCCCCGCGTTCGTTCTTCGCCCAGTGAAAGTCCTTCGCGACGGTGCAGCTCGTGCGATCCTTCACGATGTCGAAATCGTTGCCCCACGAGCGACCGCCCTCGACCACGGCATGGCGCGGGTCGAATTGCACGCCCAGCCACTTCGGATCGAGGTCCTTGATCACGTACCACATGTCCCAGATCGAAGAGCCCGGCCGCACGCCGTCGTGGTTCTGCCACACGCCCTGGATGCCAATCTTCTCGTTCAAGGCCGCCAGTTTTGCGACGCGAGGTTTGAGGTCGTCGAGCGAGCCGAGCACGCCGCGGGCGGGGTCGTAGCTATAGTAGGCGAGCCGGTAGTGCTTGATGCCGGCGTCGGCCGCGGCGCGCAGGATCGTCTCCGTCAGGGGATGGTCCGCGTCGTTGATGCCGCTCACCATCATCGGCACGGAGAGGCCGGCGCGGTTCAGGCTCTTCACCGCGGGTCCCAGGAGAGATCCTGCCTGTTCGGGGGTGACGTGGCCGCCGTTGCGCACCGCAAGGTCCACGGCGTCGAAGCCGACCTCGCGCAGGAGCGGGCCAAATTCATCCACGGTCAGCCAGTGGGCATGCTTGCTGAAGAGGGCGATGGGGTTGCGTTTGGCGGCGGCCGCGGCGCCCTGGGCACGAAGGGAGGGCACGGAGGCGGCAAGGCTGGCGAAGGCGGAGGCTTTGACGAAATCGCGACGGGTCATTGTAGGGAGGGGTTGGATACGGCGATTTTCAGGGTCGACGTACATCCGGAAAGGGAAAGCGAGTCCGCCCGAAGGGCAACGTTGTCCGAAGGCGACTTGCTTTAGCTGTTAAACGGCATGAAGCCCGGCCCGGCGGGAGGCCGGATTCAGGGAGTCGCGGCGCCGGGCGTGAAGGACCAGTGTTCGTTGGGCACGTGCGCCTCGGCCATCAGGCCGGCGATCTGGCGCATGAGCTCGGGGCGCTCGCTGGCGAGGTTCTTCGTTTCGCCCAGGTCGTTTTCCAAGTCGTAGATCTCGAACGTGCTGTCGTCCATCTGGGCGCGGATGCCTTTCCACCGGCCTTCGAGCACGACGGCCTGACGGAAAATTCGCTCGTAGAATTCCCAATACAGATAGGCGTGGTCCGCCTGGTTCTCCGGCTGGCCGCGCAACGTGGGCAGAATGCTGATTCCGTCGTGAGCGAGGCTCACCGGCGCGCCTGCGATGTCGGCGAAGGTGATCAGCAGGTCCCCGAAGTATCCGACGTGCGGACTGACCTGTCCCGGGTTGATGACCGCCGGCCAGCGCACGATGAACGGCACGCGAATGCCGCCCTCGGTCAGGTCGCGCTTGATGCCGCGCAGGGGTCCGCTCGCGTTGAAGAACTCCGGATTGTAGTCCGGGCCCCCTTCGCGATGCGCACCGTTGTCGCTGGAGAACAGTATGATCGTGTTGTCGTCCAGTCCCAGCGCACGCAGGCGCTCCATCAGCTTGCCGACGCCGGCGTCCATGCGAGCGATCATCGCCGCCTGGCCCTTGAGGGGATCCTTCCACGGCGCATCCGCGTAGTCGCCGTAGTCGGGAACTTCCTGACCGTCGCCGAGGGCGCGCGAACGCTCGTTGTTGGCGTGGGGTACGGTCAGGGCGAGGTAGAGCAGGAACGGTTGTCCGCGGCTGCGTTGCACGAACGCTTCGGCCTCGTCGAAGAAGAGGTCGCTGGCGTACTCGACGCGTTTCGTCGCGTAGCCCACCCCGGGGTGATTACCCATCGGCACGAGGTCGTTTTTCAGCGGCACGCGGTTGTCGGCGAGCGGATCGCGGGCGTCGTAGCGCCAGAGGTGATCGGGGTAATGGTTGTGGGCGTGGCTCTGATTGAGGAAGCCGTAGAAATAATCGAAGCCGTGCCGCCACGGAGCACCGGAGCTGTCGCGTTCCCCCAGCCCCCATTTGCCGATCAAGGCTGTCGCGTAGCCGGCGTTCTTCAACACGGTGGCGAAC
>CAYOSX010000006.1:0-26606 GCA_964406745.1 uncultured Opitutus sp. | reverse complement strand
TCAGGCCGCGTGCGCCGGCGTTGCCGCGCACCGTCGTGTGACCCATGTGCCGGCCGGTCATCAACACGCTGCGCGAGGGAGCGCACACGGTGCTGCCCGCGTAGAACTGCGTGAAGCGCATACCCTCCGCCGCCAGGCGGTCGAGGTGAGGCGTGGCGATTTTCTCCTGACCGTAACTGCCGAGGTCCCCGTAACCCAGGTCATCGGCGAGGATGAAAACGATGTTCGGCGGACGCGCGGCGGCGGCAGCCTGGGCGGATGCGACGACGGGCAGAAGCACGAAAGGGAGCAGGGAAAGGAAGCGAAGCATCATGGGAACGAAACAGGGTCGCAGAAGGGGCTTCACCCGAGGGCACGGGCAACGAGAGGGTAGCATATTAAGTCTGCGAGGAACGAGGTGCGAAGTCCAAAAGCAGGGGATTCCTCACTTCCATGCACGTCGCGTGCAAACCTACCCTCCACGGCTCACGCCAGCTCCGCTCGCAATTCGGCAAGGGCGGCCTGCGTCACGACCGCCTGCACAGCAGTGCGCGCCAGGCCGGCGCAAACGATGCGGCCGGATCGCAGGTGGTAAGTGTTGGCAGGCGCACGACGCGCAACCGCCCAGAAAGCGTAGGGTGTAAGCACGCCGGAGGCCGGCGAGGGTTCCGCGTAGCCCGTCGTGGCGAGACCGACATCGCTCCCGAAGAGCGCGCACGCCCCGCAGGCCATCTGGCGCGCCACGGCGTCGGAAACACAGGCCACCACGGCGGCCGCGTTCCGGTCGACCCCGAGGTGCCGCACCTTCTGGTCGAGCGTGTACGCGGTGATGCCTCCGAGGAAAAATTCCGAAGCTCCAGAGATCGCGCCAATGGCCGCCTGCAGGTGTCCGCAGGTCAGGCTCTCCGCCACGGAGAGCGTGCGGCGCGGCTCGCGCAGGAAAAGGGCCTTGAGGTCGGTCACGGCTGGGCGGTGTGCGCACGCGGCAGCGCCGGCAAGGCGTTGCCCGGGACGAGCAAGGGGCCGGCGAGAAACACCTGAGGCGACGCAGGGTCGACGGTGACAAGCACACCGTGGATGTCGCCCGCGCCAAAGGTCTCCAGCCGGGTGACATTCGGGACCGGTTCGCCGTCCTGTTCGAAGGCCATCGCCGGCTCGACGCGGTAACGATGTTCGTCCGCATGCACGAGCAGCACGGGTTTGCCGAAGGCGCGCGCCTCCGCTTCGACCGTGTCGAGGAAACGTTTGAAGCCCGGCATGCGGCCGGGCCGGCCGAACGTCTGCCCGAACGGCTGGGCCTGGAAGAAGAAGGCGATGCCGGGCGCCCCCGTCGCCCGCGCTTCGTCAAAGGCCGCACGCACCCACGCCTCGTTGGCGGTGTCGCGCGCGGCAAACTCCTCCATCGCGCCGGGCAATTGGGGGCTGTGGTTGTTGTTGCTGCCGACCACGTGCACGGTTGCGAACACCACGCCGCCGACGGACCAGCGCGCGTTCTCGACGAATTTGGAGAAACGCGGCTCGCGTCGCTGGGTCACGAGCGGCATCGGGTTGCGACCGAGGCTGCGTTCCTCGGCAAAGTAGGTGGCGCGCACCTTGTCGAGCCAGAGGAGCGGATCCTGACGCCCGTTGTTCTCGCGATGGACGTCCGTCCACTCGTTGTCTCCCGGCGTGTAGATGAGCGGGCCGTCGAAGGCGTTGAACCATGCCTTCATTCGCAGGAGAAACTCCTCGGAGGGGCGCTCGCTCCCGCCCTTGGTGTCCCCGCAATGCACCGTGAAGGCGGGCGCGTGCCGGTTGATCTCGGCGATCAGCCGCTCGAACGCCGGATAATTTGTCTCCCCGTACGGCATGCAGCCGAGGGCGGCAAAGCTGAAGCGTTCGGCCACGGCTGCCGGAAGGGCGGACCAGCCAGCCATGACGACAAGCAGGGAGGAAACAAGGGCGCGCATCGTGGTGGGAAATATGTCCGCGAGGGCGGTCCGCTAAAGCCGAAACCGCGTGACAATCACGCGTCAGCCGCCACAGGTGCCGCCCTCGCCATGGACATGGCCGTGGGCGACTTCCTCCGCCGTCGCCTCGCGCACCGACACC
The DNA here is from genome assembly GCA_964406745.1 of uncultured Opitutus sp. GTDB lineage: Bacteria > Verrucomicrobiota > Verrucomicrobiia > Opitutales > Opitutaceae > CAMAXB01. The sequence goes on along the minus strand of CAYOSX010000006.1, from coordinate 24,536 downwards.
ACCTCGACATCGAAGGTGAGATCGACGCCGGCGAGCGGGTGATTGGCATCAAGCAACACGTCCTCGCCCTCGATGCCAACGACGGTCACGACCGGCGCGTACCGATCGGTGCCGGCCTGGAACTGGTCCCCCGCGCGCAGCTCACCCTCCACGGGCAACAAGGCACGCAGGACCCGCTGCACCTGTTTTTCATCACGTTCGCCGTAGGCCCGCGCCGCCGGTACGCCGACCCGCGCCTTGGTGCCAGCGGCCAGCCCGCGCAGCGCTTCGTCCAGGCCGTCGATGATCTGGCCGCCACCCTCGAGGAACGTCACCGGCTCCGCGCCGGAGGAAGTGTCCAGCACGCGGCCGGAAGGATCACGCAAAGTGTAGTGGAAAGTAACGACGTTGGGCACGCGTCAGGTCCGCACAACGATCCGGCATCGTCAAATCCTACCTTGGCGGCGGGCCCCTGCGCCTCCACGCTGCACGCCACTCCCACCCCACCATGCGTACAACCCTGCCCTTCCTCGTTGCCCTCACCCTGCTCGCCTGCGGCTCCGCCCTGCGCGCCCAAAACCAAGCGGCCGAGCCCGCGCTCGCCTGGTACGACGTACAGGTCTGGGGTGTGGAGGGACGCGCCTTCGACGACAGTGAACGCCTGCGCTGGTTCGACCGGTTCCCCGCCTCGGCCGAGGGCAAGGTGACCAACGCGGTCTGGAACCTCAGCCGCGACAGCACCGGCATGATCGTGCGCTTTCGCACGGACGCGACGACGATCTGGGCGGCCTACGACCTGGTGAAGCCGCACACCCCCGGAGCCAACCAGACGGCCATCGCCGCCAGCGGACTCGATCTCTACGCGCGCGACGAGACCGGTCAGTGGCGCTGGGTCGGCGTCACGCGTCCCACCCGCCAGGACATGCGGCAGGAGATCATCGGCGGCCTCGCACCCGGGTACCGCGAGTACGCGGTTTACCTGCCCCTGCGCAACAGCCCGGAATCCCTTTCCATCGGCGTGCCGCCCCTCGCCCGCTTCGAGGCGCTGCCTCCGCGCACGGAAAAGCCCATCGTATTTTACGGCACCTCGATCAACCACGGTGCGAGCGCCTCCCGCCCGGGCATGGTGCACACCGCCATTCTCGGACGCCGCTTCGACCTTCCGGTGATGAATTTCGGCTTTGCGGGCAACGGACGCATGGACGCCGCCGTGGGCGAGTACCTCGTGCAGATCGATGCGGCGGTCTACGTGATCGACTGCCTGCCCAACATGGGCGCCGCCGCCGTCCGCGAGAAATGCATCCCCCTCGTGAAACAACTCCGCGCCGCCCGCCCCGACACGCCCATCGTGCTCGTCGAGGACCGCCGCAACACGAACGCGTGGATCCTGCCCGCCCGCGACGCCCACCACACGGCGAACCACGCGGCGCTCTGGGAATGCTACGAGGCGCTGCGCGCCGAGGGCATGAAGGAGTTGTATTATATTTTTGGAGACGACCTGCTCGGCCACGACAGCGAGGGCGCCACGGACGGCTCGCACCCGAGCGACCTCGGCTTTGTGCGGCAGGCCGATGCCTTCGAACCGATCCTGCGCCGGGCGCTCGGCCGGTGAAGCCGGCGGCAGCTCGTTATGATTTGGGCGTGTGCAACTCATCGACCAATTTACAGGAGGTCGCAGAGAGCGCGGAGGTATGAGGGGACGGTTTTTGCCTGACGCTCTGCGGCCTCTGCGAGCTCCTGTTCAATGGATCCGATGATTCGAAGTTATCACAGGAGGTAAGGGAGGTAACGGAGAATGCCGGGTGGGACGCGGCGCTGCGCCGCTCACACTGCTCGAATGCCTGTGTCACGGGACGGCCGGCGACGGAAAATCGACTTGCCTCGTTTGCGGCCGCTTGCCTTCCTGCCCTCACCCGCAACCAAGGAGTCCCATGTTCCACCGCGCATACCTCATGAATGTCACCAACGCCATCTGCGCGGGCGCTCCGAAGGTTGTCACCTGATCGGAACGTGGCCCGCCTCACCAGCGGGCCCGCGAAAACCTCCCCTTTCCCGAAGCCCGCTCCGCCCGAGCGGGCTTTTTCGTTTTCGCGTCATACCTGTTCCCACTTTTCCGGTCTCCTTCTTTCATGATTTCTCCGTTCAAGGTCATCTGGCAGCTCATGCGCGGTCACCGCCTGCGCTATGGTTTCGCGCTTGGCTGCCTGGTGGTTGCAACCCTGTTCAACTACGGGATTCCCCTCATCGGCACCGCCACGATCGACCACGCGATCGCGGGACGGACGGTCGATGAGAACACGCCCGCGCTGGTGCGCGCGCTCCTGTCGGCGCTCGGCGGACCGGAGCTCCTGCGCGACCACCTCTGGCTCGCCCCGGTTGCCATGGTTGCGCTCAGCCTCGTCGCCGGCGTCTTCAGCTACCTCAAGGGCTGGCAGGCTTCGCTGGCGAGCGACGGCATTGCCCGGCAGTTGAAGAACACCCTCTACGACCACCTCAACCACCTGCCGGCGCGCCACCACGATCGCAACGACACGGGCGACCTCGTCCAGCGTTGCACCAGCGATGTCGAGACCACGCGCCAGTTCCTCGCCGCGCAGGTCATGGAGATTGGCAACGCGGCCATCCTCACCCTGACCGCACTCCCCCTGCTGCTTTCGCTCAGCGCGCCGATGACGCTCGTCTCCTTCGCCTTGATCGGACCGATCATCATCTACGGCTACGTCTATTTCCGGCGGGTCCGACACGTCTTCAAGGAGGTCGACGAGGCCGAGGGCGAGTTGACCGGAGTGATCCAGGAAAACCTCACCGGCATCCGCGTCGTCCGCGCGTTCGCCCGCCAGGAGTTCGAGCGCAGGAAATTCTCGATCCCGAACGCGCGTTACCGCGACCGGAGCCTGCGCATGCTGCGGCTCATGTCGTGGTACTGGTCGATCAGCGACTTCGTCGCCCTCTCGCAGATCGGACTGACGCTGATCGTGGGAGCCCACTGGATCACGACCGGCGATCTCACGGTCGGCATGCTTTTCGCATTCCTCGCCTACCTTGGGATCATGCTCTGGCCCGTGCGCCAGATGGGCCGCATTCTCACCGAACTCGGCAAGACCACGGTCGCCCTGACCCGCATTCACGAGATCCTCTCCGTTGAGCGCGAAGCCGATGCCGGGATTCCCGCCGATGCGCCGCTGCCCGCAACCATCGCCGGCCACCTGGTTGCCCGCAACCTGCGCTTCAGCCCCGATGGCCTCCGCCCGGCGATCGACGGCCTGTCCTTCGAGATCCGTCCCGGCGAAACCGTCGCCCTGCTCGGCCCGTCGGGCGCCGGGAAGAGCGTGCTTATCCATTTGCTGCTCCGCCTCTACGACTACAACGAAGGCTCGATCACCCTCGACGGGCGCGAGCTTTCCTCCCTGCCGCGCAAATGGGTGCGCAGCCAGATCGGCGTGGTCATGCAGGAGCCCTTCCTTTTCTCGAAGACGCTCCGCGACAACCTCCGGCTCGGCCGCGGGGACGCCCCGCAGCACGAGATCGAGGAGGCGGCGCGCGCGGCGTGTATTCATGAAACCATACAAGGCTTCGAGCAGGGCTACGAAACCCTGATCGGCGAACGCGGCATCACGCTCTCCGGGGGGCAGCGCCAGCGGGTGGCCATTGCCCGCGCCATCCTGAAGCGCCCGCCCGTGCTCATCCTCGACGACGCCCTCAGCGCCGTCGACGGGGAGACCGAGAGCCTCGTCCTCCAGGCCATGCGCGAACGCCGTGGACGCGCCACGACCCTCGTCATTGCCCACCGCCTCTCCACCCTCGCGCACGCCGACCGCGTGCTCGTGCTCGATCGCGGACGACTCATTCAATCCGGCACCCACGCCTCCCTCGCCGCCGAGGACGGGCTCTACCGGCGTCTCTGGCAGATCCAGAGCAACGTCGAGGCCGCCTTCCGCGAGGAGTCCCTGACGGAGGAGCTTCCCCGGAAATAAACGTCCCGCCTTTCCCCTGCCAAACCTGCCGCAATCATGTCCGCCTCCTTCCAACACGAAGACGAATTCAAGGCCCGCCTCGACGCCGGCCTGTGGTGGAAACTGTTCCGCCGCGCCCTCTACCTGAAGCGTTACCTCGTGCCCCTGTGCATCGCCGCCGTGATCATCGCGGCCTGCGAAGCCGCGTTCGCCCACGTCACCCGCTGGGTCATCGATGGTGTCGTGCGCGACGGCGCGGAGGCCGCCTTCTCGCACTACCTCGGCGCCTACGTCGGCATCACCGCCGTGCTCTGCGTGGGCGTGTGGGTCTTCATCGACATGGCGGGCAACATCTCCAACCGACTCGCCCATGACATTCGTCGCGACGGCTTCGACCGGCTGCAGGAGCTCGAGTTCGCCTTCTACGACACGCGTCCCGTCGGCTGGCTGATCACGCGGCTGACCAGCGACTGCGACCGGCTCGCGCGCATCATTGCCTGGGGCTTCCTCGACATCGTGTGGGGGCTGAGCTTCCTCCTGATGATCGCGGCGAGTCTGCTCGTGATGAACTGGCGGCTCGCCCTCATCGTGATCGCCATCGTGCCGCCGCTGGCAGTCGTCTCGAAGTACTTCCAGCGAAAGATGCTGCTCAGCGCGCGCGAGATCCGGAAATACAACTCACAGATCACCGCCGCCTACAATGAATCGATCCAGGGCGTGCGCACGACCAAGACCCTCGTGCGCGAACGCGAGAATCTCGCGGAGTTCTCCACGTTGAGCACGCGGATGTTCGACGCCGCAGTCCTGCACGCGCGCCAGAATGCCGTTTATTATCCGCTCGTGATGACCCTCGGCACCCTCGCCGCCGGCCTCGCCCTCTGGCGCGGCGGCGTGCTCACGGCTAGCGAGACCATGAGCCTCGGCACCCTCGTCGCCTTCATCAATTTCGCGGGACAGTTCTTCTTCCCGATCAACCAGCTCGCCCAGAAGCTCACCGAGATGCAGGGCGCGCAGGCCGCCGGCGAACGCGTCATGGGCCTGCTCGCCACCGAGCCCGCGATCCAGGACAACGCCGCCGTCCGCGCCCGCCTTGCGGCATACGCCGCGAACCCGCCCTCTGTCGACCTCGCCCCCGACGGCCGGCCGGCGCGGATCGGCCAGATCGAGTTTCGTAACGTCACCTTCCGCTACGCCACAGGCCCCGTCGTGCTCGAGAACTTCAACCTCACCGTCCGCGCCGGCGAGACCATCGCGCTCGTCGGTCCTTCCGGCGGCGGCAAGAGCACGATCGCCTCGCTGGTCTGCCGGTTCTACGAACCGGTCGGCGGCCAGATCCTTCTCGACGGCGTCGACTACCGCGAGCGGCCGCTGGGCTGGCTGCAAGCCCAGCTCGGCATCGTTCTCCAGACGCCCCACCTCTTCAAGGGGACCGTGCGCGAGAACATCCGCTATGGTCGCCTCGACGCGACCGACGCCGAGGTCGAGGAGGCGGCCATGCGCGTCAACGCCCACGATTTCATTTCCCGTATGGAAAACGGCTACGACACCCCGGTCGGGGAAGGCGGCAACCGCCTTTCCACCGGACAACGCCAGCTCCTGTCGTTCGCCCGCGCCTTGCTCGCGAATCCGCAGATCTTCGTGATGGACGAAGCCACGTCCTCGATCGACACCGAGACCGAGCAGCTCATCCAGCGCGGCCTCGAGACGATCTTCGCCGGCCGTATCAGCTTCGTGATTGCCCACCGCCTGAGCACCATCCGCCGCGCTGACCGCATTCTCGTCATCACGAAAGGCCGCATCGAGGAAAGTGGCACCCACGAGGAGCTGCTCCGCCTGCGGGGGCACTATTACCAGCTCTACACCAGCCAGTTCCAGCGCGAGCGGGAAGAGTCGGTGCTTGCCTCCAGCGAGGCCCCGCCTGCCGGTGCTTAGGGGTGACACCTCCCCAAAAGGGAAATCGCCTTGCACCTCGAAAAGAGCTGGGGAAGGTTGAAAACGTTGTGAAAGCCCGGGCCGCCTTCCTCCTGCTCGTCTTCACCCTCAGCCTGGGACCGGTGTGGGGTTCGGTGATCATTGACCCGATCTATGTCTGGACGGGATCCAGCGCCGAAAGTGACTCCGTCTCAGACACCGCCAACTGGTCGTTCACGTCTCCCTCAACGCTGACCGGCGACGGCACCGAGGCGCTCGTCTTCGGCGACCTGGAGGATCTCATTGAAGAATCGGTGCTCGTCCCCCTCTCGGCCGCTTTCAAACACCTTCAGTTCACCGGCTCGAACCGTCCCCGGTACGTCTTCGAGGGCGAAGGCGAGCCCAGCTTGATTTTGGTGGGAGACGTCACGGCAAACCTCGGCGGCCACGGCCGGCCCATCACCCTTGCGTCGTCGTTGAGCCTCGGCCTGACGGAAGGTCCGCACGTCATCGAGACTGAAGCGACCATCCAGGTGTATTCGCACATCTTTGACCACGACGGGATTGGCAGCCTGGTGAAAGCGGGAGCAGCAGGTCTTTATTTTTCCGAAAAGGCCGGTGAGAGCTCGTTCTCCGGCGGCACGCTCGTCGACGAAGGGAGCGTGTTCGTCAGCGGCGAAACATCCTTGTCTGGCAACACGATCGTTTCGGGCCCGGTCGGCACCGGCGCCCTGCAGATGGCGGGAGGCACCTCGCTCAACGCGTACGCCGGCGGCTCCGTCCTCGACAACGCCGTCTCCCTTCCGAAGGGCAACGTGACCATCGGAACCGAGAGCGCCACCGACAGCCTCACCCTGCGTGGTACGGTCTCAGGCGCGGGTCAGCTGGTCATCGACGGGGCCGGCGCGTTCGCGTTGTCCGGCAGCAATACCTATTCCGGCGGCACCGTGATCACGAGCGGCACCGTCGTGGTGGGCTCCGGAATCAACCCGCTGGGTACGGGCAACGTCATCGTCGAGTCCGGCGCCACCCTCCGCCTCGCCGACGCCTCCCTCGCCAACACCCTCACCTTCAATCCCGGAAGCCGCCTCCTGGGCGACGGCAGCGTCGCTTCCGCCACGATTGGGAACGGCGTGACCCTCTCCCCGGGTGCGCTCGGCGCGGTTTCGGTCGGCACCCTTTCCTTCAACGACCTCACCCTGTTGGGCGGCGGCAACCTGGAGTGGACCCTCCGCGATGCGAGCGGGGTCGCCGGCACGGGCTGGGATTTGGTCAACGTCACCTCCCCCACCACGCTGACGATCGGCGCCCAGCCCTCCGGTCGTTTTAATCTGAAGCTCTTCTCCTCGGACGGCCAGGTCACCGGACAAAGCTTGCCCGCGGGATTTGATCCCAACCAGGCCGCAAGCTGGCTGGTTTTCTCGACCAACGGGATCGAAATCACCGGGGGAGGCTCCCTCGCCGATTCGTTCGCCATTGATGCGACGGGCTTCGGTGGGGTTTCGAGCGACTTGTTCAGCCTGACGCGTGAGAACAACAACCTCTTCCTCACGTTCACACCCGTGCCGGAGCCATCGACGTACGGGTTGCTCACCCTGGGCCTGGCCGCCCTCGGCCTCCGTGCCTGGCGGCGCAAACGGTAGCCCGCCCGCTACGCCGGACTCGCCACGCCGTCGTACACGAACGCCGTGCGCACGGCCGCCGAGACGACCGCCCCGCCCGTGCTGACGAACTCGACCGAATCGGCCGTGAACCGCGCCGTGTCCACGCGTTCGAAGCCCGCAGGCACGCGAATCGCCCCTTGCACGTAAAACACGCCGAAGGGCCGGTCGCCGGAGAGTTCGCGGCTGGTCGGAATACCCCTGCGGTTGACGACGTTGTCGCCCGCCGATTCCGCCACGCCGGCGTCGAAGTACATGCAGCCATCCTCCAGGCCGATGCAGCAGTTGCGCCCGTTCCAGGGACTGCCGTGACGGCCGTGGTTCTCCAGCCAATACGCCCGCCCCGGCATCACCGCCGCATCTTTCAAGGCGAACCAGAGCCAGCCCTCCTCGGCATTCACCGCCGCAACCCAGTCGGGTTCCCTGTTGTCGGCCGGATCGGCGAACGTGCCCAGAAGGTCGGCGTGCCCGCGGCGCGCCGGGAAAACCGAGCAGTCGGCGTCGGGCCGGCCCTTGTAGATCGAGGGCACACGGGCGAGGTCGGTGAAGACGGCGCCGGGCTCGAGGGCCTGGTATTCGCTGCGTAACGGATCACTGAATACATGGGGGCAGACGAGCCCGAGCTTGAACGGCCGGGCCGTGATCCGCAGCGCCCCCTCAGCCCGCGGACCCGCGAGCGTGGCGTGGTGCGCAAAGGGCGCCGGCCCGGCAAAGCCTTCGATCATCGTGCGGCTGTAGACGACCGGATGACCGTCGACGATCTGCAGCGCGCGCCGCACCACGCCAGGACGTGCGTGGGTGCGCAACGACAGGTTGAGCGAACGCAGGGGCCCTTGCTCCGTGACACCCTCCAGCGTCCAGCGGGCGCCCGCTGTCTCGCCGTGCGGAGGATGGCGCTCGCCGCGAAACGGCGTGCCGTTGCCGCCGAAAGGAAGACAGAAGAAATCCCCGCGCAACGGCGCAAGCACCGGCGCCCCGAGGTCCGTGCGCCCCTCCTCCTGCCACGGACTCACGTAGTAAGGCACGACCGGTCGCCCGGACCCGAGGTCGAACCGGACGTCGGCCATGTGGCCGCCGAGCTGCGTGACCGCCAGTTCGAGCGACGCGTTGCGGAGAAGCCAGCAAGGCTGACCATGCAAGGTGCGGACTTCGTGAGAAGGGGATGGGGGGTTGGTCATGAGAGGGCGAGAGAAGCAGCGAGCGTCAGCGCTCCGCGGCCGGAAGGGTGACGGTGAAGGTCGTTCCGCGTCCGGGCTCGGACACGACGTCGACGGTGCCTCCGTGTTTTTTGACGACGGAGTAGGTGGTGGCAAGGCCGAGGCCGGTGCCCTTGGCCTTCGTCGTGAAGAAAGGTTCCCAAATGCGCGCGAGCTTGTCGGCCGGAATACCGCTTCCGGTGTCGGCGACTGTCACGCGCACGCCGTCAAATCCGGCGTCACGCTCGCTGACATTGCGGGCTTCCACGGTCAGCGTTCCCCCCTTCTCCATCGCCTGGACCGCATTGACGGCCAGGTTGGAGAACACCTGATCCATCTGCACCGGATCGGCCGTCACCTCCGCCAGATCGTCCGCGACGTTGAGGCGCAGCTCCACGGACGAGCCGGTGACCGCGCCGCGGGCCGCCGCGGAAATGATCGCACCGACGGAAGTACGGCGGAGCTTCGGGGTGGCTCCGCGCGCGAACGAGAGGAGATTCTGCGAGAGGTCCTTCGCGCGCAGCGCGGCATCCTCGATGCCGGCGGCGAAACGCGCCTCTTTTTCCGTGAGTCCGGCGGCGCTTTTCAGCAAGCCGGAGTAGCCCAGCATGATGCCCAGCAGATTGCCGAAATCATGGGCCACGCCGCCGGCCAGCATGCCCAGCGACTCCAGCCGTTGGGCGCGGGCCGAACGCTCGCGCTCCTCGGCCAGCGCGCGCTCCGCCGCGAGCCGTTCGGTGATGTCGGTGAAGACGCCGAAGATGCCAATGGGTTCGCCGTTCTCGTTCCGGATGATGTCGGCCCGGACAAACGCCGGGAGCAGCCGGCCGTCCTTCGTCTTGATCTCCGTCTCTCCGCGCCAGGAACGGCCCGCGCGGATGTCCTCGTGGATCCGCCGGGCAACGGCTTTGTCTGCAAAGAGGGCCGCGGGCTCGTCGCACGCGTTGAGTTCCTCGACGCTGTATCCAAAAAGTTCGACGTGGGCGCGGTTGTGGTAAAGCGAGTTCGCCTTCATGTCCCCGATGCCGATGGCGTCCGATGCGCTATCGAGCGCCTGGAGGAGGCGCTGCAGCGTACGCTCGGTTTCGCGGAAGCGCTTTCGCTCCCGCGCCCGGGTGATCTCGCGGACGATCAACGTGCCCGCGAGAAAAGCGCACAGGAGCCAGGCAACGTTCGTCAGGGGCATGCGTGCGAAAGACTAGAGGGCACGCGCCACGCTTCACAACCGCTTATGCGATTCGCAAACTCCGGGCGTGATGCCTGGAGGAGCGTTGGGATCCCGGATCTATGCTTCGTGACACAGGCATTCCTGCCTGTGATTCCGTCGCAGTACTCCGCCCCGAAACGCACAGGCAGGAAGGCCCGTGTCACTCACCCACGGCGGGCTCTTCCCGAAACCGTATTGGACTCAGCTGCCGGCGCGCTTGCGCACCGTTTTCTTTGCGGCGGGCTTCTTCTTCGCCTTGACCGGCGCCTTGGTCTTCACGGCCGCCTTCTTCGGAGCGCGGGGCTTGGCGGCTTTCTTCGGCTTGTTGCCGGCGCTGAGAAGGTCCGCGACAGGCAGCTCCTCGGCATCCTTCCAGAGACGTTCGAGCCGGTAGGCGTCGCGTTTGTCGGGCGTGAAAAGATGCACCATGATCTGGTACGCATCGACAACCGTCCAGCCACTGCCATCGGAGGTCTCCATGCCGGCGATCGGCACGCCCGCGCCGTCGATCACCTTCTCCAATTCGACGCGGAGCGCGCGCAGGTGGGGATCGGAAGTGCCGGTCGCGAGCACGAGGTAGTCCGTGATCGATGACTGGGCGCTGACGCGAAGGGCGTGGAGGTCCACGGCCTTCTTTTCGTCGAGGGCGCGCACGATGTTGACGAGCAGGGGGAAGGTGGGATCGGCGGAAGCGGCCGGGGATTTCTTGGCGGGCATGCGGTGTGTGGTCAGAGATACAAGCGCTTGTCCTGGATATAGACAATCGCCTTGTGCGGAACGAAGTATTCAAGCGACAGGCCGCGGCGGATGCGCTCCCGAAGCTCGGTGGAACTGATCTCGATCAGGTGCCCGTCGCACCGGTGCAGCCTGAGGCCGGGCAGGTCGGGCCGCGCCTTGGCCGGATGCCCGGGGCGCTCAAGGAAAATGAAATCGATCAGCCCGGCCAGGTCGGCGATGTCCTTCCACAAGTGCATCTTGGGCAACTGGTCGCCTCCGACGATCCAGTAGAGTTCGTCGTCGGGATGCTGTTGGCGGAAGTGCCGGACGGAATCGATGGTGTAGCTGACGCCACCCTTGCGCAATTCGTAGTCGGCAATCTCGAACCGGGGATCCCCGTCCGTCGCCGCACGCAGCATCGCCAGCCGGTCCTCGACGCCGGTCTGCACGTCCTGCGGCTTGAGCGGAGCCTGGGCGGCGGGCACGAACACCACGCGGTCGAGGCGATATTGCTCGAACGCATCCTGCGCCGCGATGAGGTGCCCGAAATGCACGGGATCAAAACTCCCGCCCATGTATCCAATTTTCACTGGCGCACGGTTGACCCTCGCCGCTGGGGCGGCAAGGCCGGTTTTCGGGGGGGCCATCCCGGTCCGAAATCGTTCCTGCGAACCAATCGACCGCCGCGCTGCAACGAGTCGATCCGGCCGCCCACCGCTCAAACGAGCATTCTACACGCGCTGCCGGAGGGAGCTAAGCTCCCACTGACGAGGTCACGATGAGACCTTATGACGGCGAAGCACCCCGAGGGCGATCAGGACCAGACCAAAGAGCGTCATCGTGCTGCCTTCGTCGGGAACGGTCGTGGAGGCGGCAGTCGGACTGGAGAGCCAGGTCGCGATGTTCTCCGCGAAGACCCGATTACTGGAAAACCATCTGTCATCGTAGAACGGGTTGACATCCAAAATCGTGAGAACGTTCTGACTCGAGCCCCAGAGGGTAGCCCAATTCTGATCGAACAGGGCGATGCCGTCCGACGCCGTCGCCAATCCGGCAGTGCCCAACGAAATGGATGTCACCCCGGAGGTGAGCGCATGATCGAAAATCACGGTAGCGGTACCATTGAACTCGCCGGCATGAGAGGAACCGACCAAGCCTAAAATCTGATTATTCCAATTCAGCCAAAAGTTGTTTTCCCCCATCATAACGACCCTCTTCCCGGTAGAAATGAAAGACGCGAGATTGGACAACTCTGTCGCATTGAGCGAACCGCTCGTCCAACGCTGGTCCAGAAAGAGGGCATCGGCCTCCAGCATCTGAGCTAAATTATTGAAGTTTGGAACCACGGTCACGCCGTTGCCTGAAGCATAATCAAGCGTGTCGGAGAAGTTACTCCAATTGCTGTAGCCGTAACCCGCTCCGCTGATTCCGATGGCGGGGGAAAGCAAGATGGAGGCACCGAAGGAACTGTTAATTCCAGCAAGACCAAAGGCGAGGATGGCAAAGTAGGGTTTAGTGAGCGACGGCATTGAATCGCCCGATAGCAAACGGAATACCTAGCCGTGGGCGCCCCATTCACACATCTCCCTATTTATTTATTATTTAGCAGGCTATATTCGATCTTATAACGTCCTGATTTTTAAACGCCTGGTGCTAATGGGATATATGTGTAAAGAACTCCAACGATCGCTTTCCTTATCAACGAACCGCAGCAACACGACCATTCGGTCTGTGGGACTCCTCGCCTCCGCGCCTCAGATGCTTCGATGGAATAACTCCATGCCCTCTATTTTACGGGCTTCGCTTGGTCTTGCGGCCAAACTCGTGTACGCGAGCGCCTCGCCTATCCCGCAAAAGGGAAGAGAGCCGAGAGCACGAGCAGTTGCACCAAACCGAGGACCGAAATCACCGTGAGAACGACGGTCCAGGACCGCAGTGTCTCCTTTTGGGTGAGCCCGCTCATCCGGCTGAAGACCCAAAAGCCACTGTCGTTCATCCACGACAGGATCGAGGCGCCAAAGCCGATCGACAGGGCAATGTACAACGGGTGCACGCCAAAGCCGTCCTCCGTCGCCAGGGACGCCATGATCCCGACTGCCGTGATCATCGCCACCGTCGCCGAACCTTGGGCCACGCGGACCACCGCCGTGATGCACCACGCGAGCAGCACATAGTTGATCTCGCTACCTTCGAAAACGGTCTGCACCGCCGGACCGATGCCGGCAAAACGGATCATGGCGCCATACGCGCCGCCCGCGGCCGTGATGAGCACGATCACACCCGCCGTGGCCAACGGGCCGGCGACAAGAGCTTCCGTTTGCGTCCAGCGCAGGCCGCGCTGACGCAGATAGACGCCGACCGCAATGACGGCCGCGATCAAGAGGGCGACGTTTTTCTGGCCGATGAATGACGCGATCGTCACTGCCTCTGCGGGCAACGAGTCCCGCAAAGCCATCGCCATCGTAGCTCCCGCAATCAGGATCACCGGCAGGATGACCGGGGCCACCGCCAGCGCCAGCGAGGGCAACGTGGACTCGTCCCGCGAGGCGATCGCCTTCTCGTCGTCGAGTGACTGGCCGGACACCACCCGCACTTCGACGGGGTTGCGCGCGTCGATCCAACGCGAGAGCCAGAGCGCGCCCAGCGCGGGCAGGATGCCGGCGGCGAGTCCGCCGAGGATCGCCACTCCGAGGTCGATCGAAAGCTGGTCCGCGACCATGAGCGGGCCCGGCGTCGGCGGCACTGTCCCGTGCGTGATCACGCCACCCACCGCGATCGCCAGCAGAAAGAGCAGGTAATTGCGTCCCGTCCGCAGGGCGAGCGCGCGCGCCAGCGGGACCATCAGGAAGAACACCGTGTCGAAAAAGACCGGGACACCCAAGATGAAGGCCGAAGCCATCAAGGCGAGCGGGGCGCGTTTTTCCCCCAGCACACGGACGGAGCAGCGCACAATCTTGTCGGCCGAACCGCTCTCCATCAGGGCCGCACCGATCACCACGGCAAACGCGATCGGAAAACCGATGCCGGCCATCGCCACCCCAAACTCAACCGCCACCTTGTCGAGCGAGGCCAGCGCCGTTCCCTCTGCCACTCCCGTCAGCGTCGCCGACACGCCGACGGCCGCGGCCGCCAGCACGAGCACGAAGAAGGGATGTATCTTGAAGACGGCGATGCCGGCCACAATCAGGGCCATGCTGCCGAAAAGGATGATGAACGGAAGGGAGACGGACTGGGCGGCGAGGAGGATCATGGGCGGGGCGGTTGGGGCGGAGGCAGGGCGCGTGTATCGTTGACGGTGATACCACCGTCGACCAGCAGGGTCTGCCCCGTGACGTAGCCCGAGGCATCACCGGCGAGGAAGAGGAGCGGCCCGTCGAGATCGCCATCGCGTCCCGGGCGCCGCAGGGGAATCTTGTCGCTGAGGTAAGAAACCCACTCGGGATTCTCGTACATCACCGCGTTCTGCGCCGTCTTGAACCAGCCCGGCGCAAGACAGTTCACCGTGACGCCACGCGGCCCCCAGTCGGCGGCGAGACTCATGGTCATCTGCTTGATGCCCCCACGGCTCGAGCCGTAAGGCGTGAGCCCGGCATAGCCAGCCACGCAGGTCACGGAGCCGATGTTGATGATGCGGCCGTAACCGCGCTCGAGCATGCCGGGCGCGACCGCTTGCGCCACGAAGAACGGGCCGCGCAGGTTCGTTTCGAGAATCAGATTCCAGTCATCCCACGTAACGGCGGTCGCAGGTTTGCGCACGTTGCAGCCGGCATTGTTGACGAGAATGTCAATTCGCCCCAGCCGCTCAGCCGCCTCGGCGACCGCCTGGCGAATGCTGGTCTCCGACCGCACGTCGAGCGCGACGGGGAAGCAACGGCGGCCGAGCGCCTCCACTTCGGCCTTCACGTCCGCGAGGGACTCCAACGTGCGGCTCGTGACCGCGACGTCGGCGCCGGCCCGGGCCAGCGTGCGGGCAAACTGACGGCCAAGGCCGCGGCTCGCGCCGGTGACAAGGGCGCACCGCCCGGTAAGATCGAACATCGACGACGTGCTCACGGAGAAAGAATGACCTTCAGCGTTCCGCGGCCTTCGCGGGACGTCAGCCTTGTGAACCACACCGCGCCGTCCGAGAGAGGCGCGACCGCCGCGATCATCGACGCCGTGTCGACGACCCCTGACGCCAGCAGGCTCAAAGCCTCCGGATACTCGCCGGCGGAGCCGCAGGTGCCCAGCACCGAAAGTTCGCGCGTGACGACGGCTTGCTGCGGGAACGTGACCTCGCGGGCCACGTTGCCCACCAGGACCACGGTGCCTCCGGGCCGAAGACCGGCGATTGCCAACTGGATCGTGGGCGTGATCCCGACGACTTCGAACGCCACCGTGGCACCGCCCGCGGTCACCCGTTGCACGTCCGCCTCGGTTTCCGGACGGCCCGAAAGGACGGTGTCCGTTGCCCCCAGTTTGCGCGCAAGCTCCAGGCGCGACGCCTCCAGATCGACCGCCACGATGCGCGGCACGCCGGCGGCGCGCAACGCCTGCACTACGAGCAGGCCGATCATGCCCGTGCCCACCACCAGGGCCGTGTCCTCGCGATTTACGCGGGCGCGCCTCAGCGCGTGCAAGGCGATCGACAAGGGCTCCGCCAAGGCGGCCTGCTCGAACGTCATGCCCTCCGGCATTCGATAAAGGATGCGGGCCGGCACCGCGAGGTACTCGGCGAACGCGCCGTGCTGACGGTACTCGTTGGGCGCCACGCCGACGACGCGGCGGTGCTCACACAGGTTGATCTCACCACGCTGGCAACGCTCACACTTGCCACAGTAGATCGTGGAATCGAACGTCACCCGATCCCCGACCGCCCAACCCTTGACGTCGGTGCCCAACGCCGCGACCTCGCCCGCCGCCTCGTGCCCCATGATCAGCGGCGGCCGGCGCCGACCACTGGAGCCGTCCCACCCGTGCAGATCGCTTCCGCAAATCCCGCAGGCGCGGATCCGGATCAACACCTCGTCAGGCGCAGGCGAGGGATCGGGAAGCTCGGTGTATTCAAGCTGGCTCGGAGCAGTGAGCAACAAGGCGTGCATGGAAGAAAGACAGGGATGCGAAACGCTGGGGCGAACGGCTCCGGGGTGGCGGAAACCGAGCGCGGAGGATGAGGAGAATCGCCGGACGCACGCAACCGCGGAATCGCCGGCCCACCCTTGCAAACCCGCCCACAGGCTGTTTTGGGATTGCATTGGCTGGGCCCGGAATAGATTCGACGCGAGACTTGTCATCGTCCTCGCAATCTCTGTCCTTGCGCTTCAATGCCCCCCGCAGACCCCGAGACCGCCGCTTGGTTTGCCCGCGAAGTGCAACCGTACGAAACGGAGCTGCGCGCCTACCTTCGAGCGAACTTTTCCGGACACATCGACATCGATGACCTCGTGCAGGAAACGTACGCACGCCTGCTGCAGGCGCGCGAACAGGGTCCCCTTCGCGCCCCCCGGGCCTACCTCTACGCCACCGCTCGCAATGCGGCCTTCGATTTTTTCAGACGACGAAAAATAATTGCGATCGACGGCTTAGCAGAAATCGAACTCCTGCCCGTCTTCGAAGATAGGCCCGGCGTTGCCGAGGCCCTCTGTCATGACGAAGACCTCAAACTGCTCGCGGAAGCCATCCAGTCCCTGCCCGAGCGCTGCCGGCGCGTGTTGACCCTTCGTAAACTCCACGGGTTATCCCATCGCGAGATCGCCGAAATGCTCGGCATCTCTGAAAACACCGTGAATGCCCAGGTCGCGATCGGCGTGCTCAAACTGCGAGACTTCGTGCGTGCCCGGCGCGAACAGGGAGGCGAGCGATGAATTCCGATCCCTCCAAGGATCCCGGCCCGGTGCCGGTTGAGGCTATCGAGGCGGCGGCCGCCGCCTGGCTGAGTCTGCGCGACCGTGGCATGACCATGGAGGAAACCGCGGCTTTCATGCACTGGCTTCAGCAGGAGCCGCGGCATGCAGAGATCTTCGCCGAGCTCGATCGTACGTGGACCGAATTCAACAAACTCTCGGTGGTCCCGGCTGCGTCGTCAGCAGCGCCGGATCCCGATCTGCTCGCCCCGCGGATCCGTCCCCGACGCCGGACGCGCGCCGTCGGCTGGATGGGCGGTCTGGGCGCGGCCGCCGCGCTGACGGTGGCCTGGTTCATGTTCGATCGCCCGAGCGAGCCGCACTATGCCGCGCGCACGCAAGTCGGTTCGCCCGAGCAACTCGCCCTGCCCGACGGCTCCATCGCCCACCTCAACACCAACTCCGCCCTTGAGGCCAGCTTCACCGTCGACCGACGCGAGGTCCGTCTCACCGCCGGGGAGAGTTTCTTTCAAGTGACCCCGGATCCGGCCCGACCGTTCTCCGTGCATGCGGGCCCGGTGCTCATTCAGGCCGTCGGCACCGCCTTCAACGTGCGGCAACGGCCGAATGCCATCGAAGTGTTCGTCACCGAGGGTCGCGTCCGGGTCGTCGACAGCCGCCACGGAGGCAATCTGCTCGCCGCCACGGAGCCCTCGCCTTCCCTCGAGCCGCGGCTGCTGCAATCCGGAGAGCGCGCCGTGCTGCCCTTGACCCGGAACGCCGGAGGGCTGACCCCTTTGCCTTCGTCCGTGGAAAAAATGACCGAGGTTGACGTGAGGCGCGCGCTCGCCTGGCAGGATCGGCGCCTGGAGTTCGACCGGGTCCCCCTCGCCGAGGTTGTGGCGGAATTCAATCGCTACAACCGGCGGCAGGTCGTGATCGCCGACCCGCAACTGGCCGAGAAGCGCTTCAGCGGGACGTTCCTCACCGACGGCGTGGACGCCTTCGTGGCGCTCCTCGAGAACGATTTCGGCGTGGCCGTCGAACGCGGCGAGCGCGACCTCGTGCTCCGCCTGCGCCGCTGATCCCTGCGGCCGGTGGCGACCGTGTGGACACACCTCGCGAAAGCGGTCCGCGTACCGGCGACGCGCGGCCCGGGCACCCGCGCCGGCTCTCTCTGGACAGGGGCGGTCGGATCTTTTTTGCGGCATTCGCTAGTAGTTTTTCTGCGCCCACTCGTCTGCTCCGTAACGCCCCCCTCCGAACCCCTCGGTTCCCATTCGCGTGTGCCCATCGTCCCAACGCCCCGCCATCCGCCCGTCGTCCGCCACTCCGGCGCACGACGCGTTGCGCTTGCGGCCTGGCTCGGCCTTGGACTGCTCGCCGCGACGGCCCTGCCCGCGGCGGAGGGCGTCGCTCGCGCGTTCGACATTCCCGCGGGCGCTGCGGCCATCACGCTCAAGGAATTCGCCCGGCAATCGGGCGGGCAGGTCCTTTACCTGCCCGATCACCTCGAGGGCGTCCGCACCCAGGCTGTGCGTGGACAACTGCCGCCCCTGGTCGCGGTCAAGCGGATGCTGCAGGGCACGCCGCTTCATGCCCGGCAGGATGCGACCACACGTGCCATCTCCATAATTTCGCGCGGAGGCACGTCGAAGTCGCCGCACGCGCCCCCGCCCACCCCACCCACCGGCGACGAAAAATCGACCCCTGCCACGTCCATGACTGGAAAATCCCCCTTCTCACGCCTCGCCGGCTGGCTTGGCCTCGCGCTCTCCGCGTTCGCCTCGGCACAAAGCGTTCCGCGCGATCCCGCCGCCACCCCGGAGCCCAGCGTCGTCGAGCTGTCGCCGTTCGAAGTCTCCACCTCCTCCGACGACGGCTACGCCGCCTCGGCCTCGCTGGGGGCGACGCGCACCAACACACCTCTGGTTGAACTGCCGCAGAGCATCAAGGTCTTCAACTCGGAGTTCATCGTGGACGTCGCCGCAACCGATACCTGGGAGGCGGTCCAGTATGCCTCCAACGTGACGGGCGGCGACCGCCGCGAGGATACTTCGGGCGGCACCGGCACCAGCGTCCGCGGATACAACGTCTCGCGGCGGCTCGACGGCATCGAGTATGCCTTCCCGCCCACCAACACCGAGACGTACGCCTTCGATCGCATCGAACTCGTCAAGGGTTCCTCGTCCGTCCTGTTCGGGAGCACCGCGCCTGGCGGCGTCATCAACTACATTTCCAAGAAACCCGCGTTCAAATCCGCCACCGAAGTCATGCTCCGGTATGGAAGCTACGACTACAAGAAGGCCGGCATCGACACGACCGGGCCGTTGCTGGCGACTGACAACCTGAAGCTGGCCTATCGCCTCGTCGGGGCGTTCGAGGACAGCGAGAGTGTGCGCGATTTCGAATTCAAGCGCAGCAGTTACCTCGCCGGCTCGCTCGAGGCGCGGATCCGCGGCAGCACGACGGTGCGCGGGCGGCTCGAGTACTTCCTCCAGGATCGCAGTCTCGCGATCGGCGCACCCTACCTCTGGGAACCGTCGTCCGCCGTCCCCAACGCTTCCGACGGCAGCCCCATCGTGGATCCGGGATATGTGCTCAACCTTCCGGACAGCTTCTTCCGCGGCGAACCCGGGGACTTCAAGGATTCGGAAAGCATCCGTTACGAGGCCGTCGTCGAGCATCGCTTCAGCCAGAACTGGGTCGCGCGGGCGACCGGGTCGTTCTCCGACTGGACCACCACCCGCAGCGAAACGCCGATCCTCGCGCAGCGAAACACCTTTGGCGTCTACAGCCGCCGCACGGACGACCGCAAGCAGGACCGCAATACGACCACGTTCGACGCGAATGTCCTCGGGGATCTCGAGCTCGGCCCGACCCGCCATCGGCTGCTCCTTGGCTACACGCTCTTCGACAGCGACGGCAACGACAGCCGCTGGCGCTTCAACCTCTCGCCCGACTTCAACGTGCTGGCCCCCAACTACGGCGCCACCCGCGGACCGGGGTCGTACGCGGCCAGCTTCAGCGAATCGGAGAACTCCGCCTTCTACGTTCAAGACCAGGTCAAGACGCTCGACGACCGTCTGCACATCACCGTCGGCATTCGGCGGGACGAATTCGAGGACGCATCACGCAATCTCGTCAACGGCACCATGAGATCGTCGAAGCAGAGCAACACCTCGCCCCGCTACTCCGTCCTCTACCGCATCAATCCAGGCCTTTCCGCCTACTACGCGTACAACGAGACGTTTCAGCCCGCGACGAACACAAACAGCGACGGAATCCTGTTCGAGCCTCCAACCACAGAAATCAACGAAGTGGGTGTGAAGCTTTCCCTCCTTGAGAATCGCCTCAACGGCAACCTGGCCGTGTTCTCCGCCGAACTTGGCAACCAGTTCCGCGCCGACCCGGTCAACCCCGGCGAGGCCCTGCAGACCTCCCTCGAGTCAAAAGGAGCGGAGTTCGATCTCACGTGGACGGCCCGGCCCGGCTGGCAGATCGTTGCCGGGGTCGGCTATCTGGACACCGAGATCACCAAGAACGACTCCGTGCCCGGAAGCGTTGGTAACGCGCTCGGCGGCGCTCCCCAGTGGAACATGTCGCTCTGGACGAAATATAAATTCGCAGGCGGCCCCCTCGACGGCTTGTCGATCGGCGGCGGCTTCACCCACCAGCGCGAACGCTGGGACAGCGACAACAACCGCTACTGGCTGCCCGACTACACCGTGGTCAATCTTCTCGTCCGCTACTCGTGGTCGCGTTATGACTTCTCCGTCAACGTCTCCAATGTGCTCGATGAGGATTACATCGCGCAGTCCAACAGCGCCCGCTTCACCATCTTCGGCGAACCGCGCCGCGCATTCGCCACCCTCACCGCCCGCTGGTAGCGCGCATCTCCGCAGGGGCCGCGGCTGGCAAGGTGCCGCCGGCAGGCTCCGCGCCGGCGTTTGAGGAAAGACCGGCTTCACGCCCCAGATCTCTCCGCCGCGATCACAACCGACCGTATCCATGAAATCACTCTTCGTCATCCTGCTCTCCCTCGCCACCGTCTGCTCCGCCGCCACGTCCGGGCGTTTCCAGGTCGTCGTCTACGGGGCCACTCCCGGAGGAATCGCCGCGGCGATCTCCGCGGCGAAAGGCGGGCGCACCGTCCTGCTGGCCGAGCCGACGATTCGCATCGGCGGCATGACGACCAACGGGCTTTCGCATCCGGACTTTCGCGCCTTCGAGGCGATCACCGGGACCTATCGCGAACTGACGCAGCGTACGCTGGCCTACTACACGAACACCTACGGGCCGGATTCCCCGCAGGTGCGCGATTCGTTTGGCGGAACCCACGCCGAGCCCAAGGTCAATCTCCTGCTCTTCCAGCAGATGCTCGCGGAACATCCGTCAATTACCGTGCGCACCGAGTGGACCCTGCTCGACGCGTACACGCGGGGTGCCGCCGGCAACCGTGATATCCGCTCGACGGTCTTTCGCGACGGCGTGGGCCACGTGCACGAAGTCGAGGCCAACGTTTTCATCGACGGTTCCTACGAAGGCGACCTGATCGCGGCTGCCAAGGTGCCGTATCGCGTCGGGATGGAAAGTAGCGAGGAGTACGGCGAATCCGCCGCACCGGAGGACGGCAGCGGACGCCTTCAGGGTTACAACTTCCGGCTGACGATGACACGGGATCCCGCAATCCGCGTGCCGGTGCGACCGCCCGAAGGTTACCAACGCGAGATTTTCCTCGGCATCCTCCCGTTGTATGAGTCCGGACGACTGAACCGCGCGTTCGGCACCTACGGCGACAATCTCGCCGCGGTGAAGGCGCAGATTCCGGTGCTTCCGAACAACAAACAGGACATCAACGACGCAGGCATGGCCAGCCCGGTTAAGCTCTCCCTGCCGGGAGAACAGCTTCTCTGGCCCGAAGGCGACGCCGAGGTGCGCCAGCGCATTTACGACGAACACGTGCTTTGGAACGTGGGCTTGATCTATTTTCTCCAGAACGACCCGGAGGTTCCGGAGTCCATCCGGCGCGAGGCGGCCGAATGGGGTTTCTGCGCGGATGAGTTCGTCGAGACCGGCCACATCCCCCCGCAGATCTACGTGCGCGAGGCCCGCCGCATGCTGGGCCGGCGCATCTACACCCAGCACGATACGAGGCACGCGGAGAATGACGCCCGCGCGGTCCTCCACCGCGACTCGATTGCCATGGGCGACTACGGCCACAGTTCGCACGGCACGTGGCATGAGGGTTCGCGTTTCGGCGGCATCCGGCGCGGATTCCGGGAACGGGTCGAATATGCCCCGTACCAGATCCCCTACGAAACGATTGTTCCGGATGACGTGCGCAACCTGCTCGCGCCGGTTCCCGTCAGCGCATCACACGTTGGCTTCTGCGCTCTCCGCCTGGAGCCCATCTGGGCGTCTCTCGGCCAAGCCGCCGGCCACGCGGCCCATCTCGCCCTTGCGTCGGGTGCTGGTGTGGATGTGCGGGTGATCAACGTGGCGCAACTCCAGCGGATGATCCACGAGGACGGAGGCGCCACGATCTATGTGAACGACGTGCTGCCCGGGCATCCCGATTTCGCGGCGGTCCAATGGTGGGGCACGGCCGGCGGCCTGCACGGCCTCGAACCACGGCCCGAGGGAAGGCTGCGCGGACCCAACATCGAGGGACAGCATGACCAGGGTTGGCTCAACCACGAGGCCCGGCTGGAGAAGATTCTCGATGCCGATGTCGCGGAGAAATGGGCCCGGCTCGCCCAGACCCTGGGCCTAGCGACCGCCGGCCTTCCCGCCGCCGACGGCGTGACCACCCGGGGCGACTGGATCCGCGCTGCCTTCCGGGGCGCGCGGTGAAGAGGTAATCGACCCCAAGAGGAGGCAGACCGTTGGAGCCCCGACGTCGGGCATTCGTGAATAACGGCGGGGAGCAACGTCTATCCGCCATTCAACGCGACAGTGCCGGTCATGGCCAACTCGACCAGTTCACACAAAGCCTCGCAGGGCTATGCGGAGAAACGCAGGAGGTCTCACTCCGCTGCGGATGGCGGACGTTACCTATCGCCACGTATGCGCTCCCGCGACAAATCCTCGTCTTGTGGCGAACCAGGCGGGCTATACACCGTCCAGAAACCGCCTCTCCCATTCCGGGTTCTCCAGCGGGCGCGGCACCCATTGACCGAACAGGCGGTACCGCACACGCGCCACGAGTTTGTACATCGCATCCCTCACGCCGGAAGGAATGCACTTCAAAACGGTCACCGTGCGCGAAAGACGACCCGAGGCGCGCAGGGCCTCAAGGGCGCCGTCGGTGCGCAACAAATACTCCGGACGATCGCGGCGGGACCACTCAGGCACCAGAATCAAACTGTCGAAGTCCTCCGTAGGCAGCCCGTGTTGCCGAAGGTAGGCTTGCGCGACCGGTCCCTGCAAAGGGGCGAAGTGAAGCGTGTTTCGTCGGTCCCAACGCAGCAGGGTCCGCACCAGCCGGTTGCACAGACCGCACTCGCCATCGAAGAAGAGCACCGGCCCGGAGAGCTCGTGGGAAGTGGGGGGCGCCGACGTCATCCGGTTTGCTGCCGTGACTGCGCCCACACCTCGGCCACATCCGCGAGGTCGCACAAGACGTCCAGGACCGCGGCAAGGCGCTCGCAGATCTCTCGATTGTGGAAGGAGCCTTGCTCGGCATACTTCACCACGCCGTCCTCCAGACGGACCGAACCGGGCAGCTTCGAACGGTCGAGCGCCAGGAGTTTTTCCTGAAGCTCGGGAAGCAAGGCGGCGCGCAAGAAGTCGGGCTGGTTCGTCTGGACAAACCAGCGGTCATCGAAGGCGCGGTTGCCCACTTCGATTTCCTTTGCCCCGAAAAGACTGAGCACGCGCGAGCCGAGGCCCTGCCGCGTCAACGAGAAGGTCAAACCACTGGGCATCGCCGGCGCCACGCTGATGGCCGCCCACGTCTTGCGGGATTTGCCGGAGCCCGTCGAATAGTTGAACAGCTCCACGCGCTTACCGCGGATCGTTCCGGTCGCGCGCGGGGGTGGATAAAAGCGACCGAACATCGGCGTCGCCGGCGCCAGGACCAGGCCCAACCGGTCCGCGAGGCCCTGCACGTTGGCGCGCGCCGCGATCGAGGCCTTTCCGCTTTGCCAGATGATGAAAACAAAGACTCCCGCAAATCCGACGAAGAAGAGGACAGGAATGATCGCTTCGGGCATGCCGCGCACTCTGACCGCGGCCGACCGGCGGCGAAAGCAAAAAGCCGGATGCCACAGGGACATCCGGCTTCGAAGGCGCCTATATGAGCGCGAACTATCAGGCGAACCTCGCCGCGGTTCAGTTCACCGCAATCTTGCGCGGTTTGATCGCCTCGGTTTTCGGGAGCGCCAGACGGAGCACGCCGTCCTTCAGCTCGGCGTGGATTTTATCCACGTCGATCGTGTGCTCGTGGCCGAGCACGAGTTCGAAGGACGTATCCACACTTTCTCGGTGCAGCTGCGCCCAGCTCTCCGGACGCCGCCAGGCGCGGCGTCCGATAATGCGGAGCGTATCCTCCTCGGCGGTGATCTCGAGGCCTTCCTTGGTCACGCCGGGCAGATGCACCGTGAGACCATAGGCGTCGGTCGTTTCCTTAACTTGGTAGTAGGGTTTCACGGTGGGCACCGCTTCGCCCGAGGGTTCGGCGGCACCGCGTTCGTCACGTCGGTTGAAGACGGGAATGAGGTTGTTGAAGAGGCTCATGATGGATCCTTTTGAATGACAGGTGTGTGTTTGATGGATACGCCGGTTATTGCACGGCCACGGTGATCTTGCGGGGTTTTGCTTCCTCGCGCTTCGGCAAGGTCACGGTCAGCACGCCATTTTCGTAGGCGGCCGAGATCTTATCGGCCTGCACGGCGGTCTCCGGCACGCTGATCGTGCGGCTGAACGAGAACGTTTGTGCATTCTCCCCCTCGCCGGTCTTGCGCGTGGCAGTCAGGTTGAGGGCGCCGTCGACGAGTTCCACGCCGATGTCCGCGCGACTCACGCCGGGCAATTCGGCGCGGACGTAGGTGTTGTCCTTGTCCTCGTAGATATCCACCGGGAAACGG